>JAJBTL010000177.1:0-6811 GCA_020860865.1 Planctomycetota bacterium
CTCTGGTCCAACCCGGCCCGGGTAATTGGCGACACGGTCCAGTCCTCGTGCAGGACCGGATGGTCAAGGGGCTTCTTGAACCGGCTGCCGACGCCGAAGGCGGTTTCCTGGGTGAGGGCGTTCCGGAGCCGGTCGGCTTCGCCGACCAGGCTGGCGACGGGGATGTCGAGAACGGTCATTTTCATCCTGCAGGCGATATCCATGCCGACGGCGTAGGGAATGACGGCGCCATCGGTGGCGAGGACGCCGCCAATCGGCAGGCCATAGCCCTGGTGGGCGTCCGGCATCAGTGCCGCCGCCACCGCCACCGGTAAGCGGCGGGCGCTTTCCATCTGGGCCAAAGCGCCTGGTTCGATATCGTCGCCCCATTGGCGGTAAGGAATGGCCATTCCGTATCCTCTTCCTTCAAGTGTACCGTTGTGACAACCGGTTGTTCGGCAGAACAATCAGCCGTCGACGCAGAGCTTATTTCCATTGTAAACTGTCAAATCGCCGGTGACGGCATCTTTTCGGAAGATTGTAATTTACCATCGGGCCGAATGGGCCGATGCGAAGGGACTTGACCAACGGGACGACAGGGAGTAGTATACATATATGACCTTCGGGTAAAATCCCGCGTTTTTGTGGCAAAAACCATCATTTTGAGACTATCATGAATCCTTGCGTCAAACTTCGCATCTACCGGAACCCGCGCTTTTTCCTTATCAGCGTGGACGAGATGTATTGGTGTTCCCACCTTTAGGGTCTTCCGAAAATACACCGCTGTGTAAGGTCGTAGAGCCGTAACGCGGCTCCCGGCCTTGTCCGTATTGGCTGCCGTATAACCGGGCGAATCGCGTCCGCGATTTCACGGCGATGACGGTCCAGCCACGCTCCCGGCGCTTTCCTCCACCGTTTACCGGTTCATGGTGCGACTGTTCCAAAGGGAACGGGTCGGCCTCCCGGCATGGCTCACGCCATCGCCACCGCTACCGGCACGGAACGGCGGAAACGCGCGTCCGCGACGTTCTGTCGCGTCGACGACGGGGGTAAACGCTCTTTCGGAGAGACTGCATGTCCCTGCGTAGAAAGTTTCTTGGCAACGCCATTCCCACCGTTGTTTCGATGTGGATGTTTTCCTTATACACTATTATCGACGGCATTTTCGTCTCCGCCGGCGTCGGGCCGATGGCCCTGGCGTCGGTCAATTTGGCGATGCCGTTCATTAACCTGATCCTTGGGGCGTCGCTTCTCTTCTCGACCGGCGCCGCCGCCTACATTTCCATCCGGATGGGGAAGGGCGATCTGGCCGGCGCCAGGCAGGCGTATATGACCGTACTCGTGTCCCTCGCCGTCATCGCCTTCACCATTACCGGATTGACCATTGTTTTCCTGGACCCGCTCGTCCGCTTTCTCGGCGCTCCGGAAAGTCTGGCCGCTGATACCGGCATCTACCTGATGACGGTGGTGTATTTCGCTGTTTTTCAGATGCTCGGCTACTTCTTCGAAGTCATGAGCGTCGCCGACGGTTTTCCGAAAATGGCCACCGCCAGCGTCGCCATCGCCGGCGTCGTCAATATCGTCCTCGACTACCTGTTCGTCATCAGGTTCGGTTGGGGCGTTCAGGGCGCCGCCATCGCCACCGGCATCGCCCAGGTTGTCAGCCTCGGCTTCCTGGTCGCGCATGTCTGCCTGGCGAAGAACCGGTCGCTGGTTTTTTCCCGGTTCCGGTTCGAACCGCGTATTCTTCTTAAGTCGATTCCACTGGGGGTCGCCGATTCGATAACCGAGTTTTCCGTCGGCATCGTCGTCTTTCTCTTCAATCACCGGATCCTGCAGATGCTCGGTGAAGAAGGGTTGGTCAGTTACACCGTCATCGCCTACATAAATACGCTGGTCGTGATGACCATGTTCGGCCTGTCCCAGGGGATGCTTCCCCTCGTCGGCTACCATCACGGCAGCCGCGAGTGGGACAAGGTCAAACGCCTTCTCGGCCTCGGCGTGAAGGGGCGCTCGGCTGTTCCGTCGCCTGGTTCGTGATCTGCGAAGTCTTCGCCGGCGTCATCGTCTCCCTGTTCATTGACGCGGCGGCGGAGCCGCGACTGTTCGCGGAAACGGTGTCGGCGTTCCGGCTTTATTCCCTGTCGTTTCTGTTCATGGGATTGAACGTCATTCTTTCAACCTGGTTTTCGGCGGTGGAACGGCCGCGTCCGGGTATTGCCGTGTCGATCGGGCGTGCGCTCGTGATGGCGGGTGTGATGCTTTATGTCGCGTCGGCCCTTCTTGGTCCCACCGGCATCTGGATATCCGCCGCGTTATCCGAACTGGTGTGTCTGGTCGCGGCCGGGCTGTTCTATTTTCGTTTTCTACAGACCCGCGATGCGGCGCCGGTTCCGGCCCGGGTATCGTGATAGTATCGCGAACGACTATTCGACAGTTGTAAAACAAAATAAAGAAGCCATCCTCGACTGCGGGGGTGGCTTCTTTTTATTCGCCTTGGTCTTTCCTACGTACACCAGGTCCCGTTAAACCGCCGCGTCGCTTCCCGCTTCTAGGGTTTGGGCAATCTTGGCGATGTTGAGACTCCTGGCCGAAGCGTCGAAAATTTCCTTGTAGGTTCCCGACGCGTTATAGACCTCCTGGTGGGTGCCGTGTTCGACCAGGCGGCCGCTCTTTAAAACATATATGCATTCCGCATCGATTATTTGCGAAATGGAATGGGAAATAATAACCACGGTCCGGTTTTGCTTGATCGCGTCCAGGCTGTTCTTGATCTGTTCCGTCGACACCGCGTCGAGGCTGGCGGTCGGTTCGTCTAGAAAGATGATTGGCGGATTTTTAAGAAAAAGTCGGGCGATGGCGATTTTCTGCTGTTGCCCGCCCGACAGGGCGAGGGCCGATGTCCTGTAGCCGTCCGGAAGCTGGGCGACCTGATCGTGGAGATACGATTTCCGCGCCGCCTCCATGACCTCGTCCATGCTGGCGTTCGGCTTGCCGTAGCGGATGTTTTCTTCTATTGTCCCGTTGAAGATGTGATTCTTCTGGAGGACCAGGCCGATGTTTCGGCGCACCGCTTCCGTGTTCCATTCCTGCAGGGAAACGCCGTCGAGGAGAATTTCCCCGGAATCCGGCTGGTAGAACTTGTCGAGAAGGTTTATGAGGGTCGATTTGCCCGCGCCGGACAGACCGACAAGGGCGGTTACCTCGCCGGGACCGATAGTCATGGAGATGTCCGAAAGGGTCGGCTTGGCGTTTCCCGGATAGGTGAAGCGAAGATCCCGGATGGTGAACTCGCCCCGCACCGTCTCCGGCGCGTAGGTGCCGGACGATTCGACTTCCTGGTCGGCATGGAGAATGTCGAAGAATCCTTCCGAATAGATAAGGGCGTCGTTCAGTTGATCGTAAATGACGTGGAGCTGCCGTATGGGCGCGGTGACGTTGTTGAGAAGTAGAATATGAAACATTATCGCGCCGATGGTCATCTGTCCATGCAGGACGAAATAGGTGGTGAGGATGATGATGGCGACGACGCCCATCTGTTCTATGAAATTCTTCATGCCGTCGTAGAGAAAACTCATGCGGCGAATAGCCATTTGGGCGCTTGTCAAATCTATTTGCAGGCCGAGTTGTTTTTCCGCCTCGACGTCTTCCCGTAGAAACGATTTGATGACCGGAATCGATTCGAGAATCGACAGAATTCCCTGACTTTTCCGTTCCCGCAAACTCCGGATAACCCGCCGTGAGCCGGCCAGGCGGATGGCCTGGTTCCGGGACACCGCGTAGTAAATCGGGACAATGGTGAAGCCGGTGAGGCCGACGTAGAAATTGGCGTTGAACATCATGACGAGGGCGACGACGGCGTTGGCGAACAGGGGCAGAATGTCTATGAAGAAGTTCTGCACCATCCTGGTAATGCTTTCGACGCCACGGTCGATACGGGTCTGGATCATGCCGGGCTGGTTGCCGCCGGAACTGAAAAAGGCCAGGCGATAGGTCAGGATGCGGCCGACAACGGCCTGGGCCAGGTCGCGGGAAATATAGATGCGAAGCTTTTCGCCATAGAACTTTTGCCCGAACTGGATGACAACGTTCAGGACTTCTTTTCCGACCAGGATGCCGGTGATGGTGAGGAGGATGGTCCAGCCGACCTTCATTCCCTGATGGTGCTCGACCAGCCCGTTGATGGAATCGACGGTGTAACGGAGCGCCCAGGCATTGACCTGGGCGGTCAGGGAACCGAGAAGGGTCAGGACCAGGGCGAAGACGACCAGTCCCCGGTAGGGACGGACATAGGGGCGAATCTTTTCGAATAACTGCAGTAGTGACATGCGGACCGCTTTCCACGGCTGGGGCGCGTTGCCTCACCCGGACCGGCGGTCGAAACATAACGCCGGACCAGCACGCCATTCCCGATTATCGCGACGGCGACGGCGGAATGGAAGAGGATGGCGGTAAAACCCGCGGCGGAGCGGCGGTCGACCGTTTTCCATTTTCTGAAAAAAGCCTCGGCGCCGCCGTTGACGGCACCGAGGTGTTAAGCATTGGTTTGACGTTGAGAGTGCGGTTTACAGTTCTATCGCTGGTAATGAAATAGAAATCAGGCCTCGACCGGAATCGAGAACAGGCAAAACACACCGGTCCAGTCGAGCGTACGCGGCACGTGTTTTATCGGGGCGATTTCCACGCCGGAATAGATGCCGAGGAGCGGCACCCGGTCCGCCACCGAATCCTGAACAACGACGGCGTCCTCCAGGTCGCCGCCGAATTTCGCCGCCCGACCGGCGCAGTCGATGTAGAAGGCGAACACCGGCCGGCGGTTCTGGCTGGCGGCGCGGGTGAACAGGTTTTCAATCTTCGGCGCGATATACTCGAGGTCGAGGCTTCGGTACATCAGGCGGAACTCGGTGCCGGCCACCATGTCGGACTCGAACATGGTGATGCCCTGCCGGTGTTCGTCGATGGCGAGGCAGAGGCGGTTGGCGTAGCTGCTTTCCTCCTTGCCGCTCGGATCCCGGTTGACGCCGAAGATGATGAAGAACGGAAATTCCTCGACCGGCAGCGACGGCTGAATCTGGGACGCCATGTAGGACAGGGCGGGCTGGTTGTCGATTTCGAGAATGGTCTGGCCGTCGGATTTCGTGACGGTGTAGGTCTTCCCGTACGGCCGGCAGCCGTGCAGGATGCAGCTTTCAAGCTTCATGGCGCCGGGGAAAGATATGGCCATGGCGAAGCTGCTCTGGACTTTGTTCCCGGTCCAGAGCCACGACGGCGACAACTCGTAATCGCCCTGCAAGCCGGCGCCGACCATGTCCGGCGGCAAATAGCCGAGAGCTTTTTCCATGCCGGCGAGGAGCGGCGTGGCGAGGTTGAGGTTGACGCCGAGTTCGTTCCGGTTGATGGCGTCGTAGAGAAGCATTATCGGCGCGCCGCGTTCGTAACCGGATTCCTTCAGTTCGTTCCCAAGGCTGACGCCGATGAGATTTTCGTTGCCAGCCAGGCCGCCCTTGCCGACCATGGTGAGGTTGACGCCGTCCAGCCAGATGGCGGCGACGCCGACCTGGGCGCCGGCATAGCCGAAAGAGTCGTTCGTTATGACCCCGGCCGCGGCGCCGCCGATGACCGGAATGTCGCCGAGAACGGCGGTGACGGCGGCCCGAAGAAAGTTCGGGTTGTGCCGGGCGGTGCAGAATAAGAGGGCGACGTCCGGGTTGCGCCGCTTGGTGTTGGCCAGGGCCTGGTTGGCCGCGTGGGTTCCGGCCGTTTCCGTGTCCGGATGTTCGCTAAAACCGACTCGCACGTACATGGTGTATCTCCTTGGCCGGGATGCCGTATGGCCGCTCCGGCGTTATGGTGTACTAATTCATGGCATAGGCATGCCGTAAAAACACATTGTACATTAATGCCGTTCGAGTCAAAATGGATTATCGAAACAGGAACGCAAAGGAGACACATGGTGATCCGCATATTTCTTGCCTGCTGGTGCGCCCTGAGTATTCTCGGCGGAGCGTCGAGCGCCGGCGATTTTGTCGACAAGCTCCCGTTCAACCTCGGTTTTCAACTTGGCTTCGCCATCCGCGTCGTGCCGAGCCGGGCGGATCTGTCCGGCAGTCTCGGCCTCGGCGTCGCGGTGGACAAGGTCTATTCGGACAAGCAGAAGATGCTGTCGGTAACCGGCACCATAACCAACTATTCGACCGTTCCCGTCGAGGATGTCGCCATGGCGTTCGCGGTGAACAGTTATATAGAAACCGGCTTCAGCCGGGGACGGGCCGAGGTGGCGCCGTCAACCATCACGCCGGGCGGCACGGCGACGTTTTCCGCCTATATATTTCTTCAGAGTGAGAAACCGAAATTCGCCATGTACACTATCACCGGACGGTCGCCGCTGGTTCCGGACGAGGGCGTGACAGTTGAATATCCCCAGGAGTACTTTCCCGAGAACGGTGCGGAGGTGCCTGATGCCGGTCCGGGCGATCCGGCGGGCGAATGGTCCGAACTGGAAGAAATCTATATGACAGATGAGGATCTTCGAACGGAAAAGTGAGTGGCAACCCTTCGCTAACCATTATCTCATCGTGTCAAAAAGAACGCTCCCATTCATGAAATAATGAAGGGAGCGTTTTCAAATATTCTTCTATTACCGTTTTCTTTTTTACGGCAATTTACAGATCAATCCGCCTTCCTTCAGCCGCAGCCCAGTAGGCGGCGTAGAGAAGTTTTGTCGTGTCGTAGGCGAGGGTGAAATCGGACTGCGGCTTTCGGCCGGTCAGGACGCATTCGGCGAAGTCCTGAAATTCGTCGGTGTAGCCGCGAAGGATTTCGTCCACGACAA
>JAJBTL010000177.1:6821-9247 GCA_020860865.1 Planctomycetota bacterium
GCATTTCACCGAGGACGACATTGTCAAGGCCGTTTTCGTCAAGCATGTACGAGCGCATCGCGCCGGGCGGTGTGATATTGCAGACGAGGGTGGCGTCGTTCGCGTAGACATTGACGTAATTGACCGTACCGCCGAGGCAGACGTCGCCGGCGATGACGAGGGCCATGGTGCCGTCCGTGAAGGTGACGGTCATGGTCGCCACATCTTCGACGTCTTCCGGCCGGGCGACGATGTGGCGCTTTTCTTCGTCCGTGAGCACTTTCGTCGTCACCGCCGTGGCGCAGGTGACGCTCTGGATGCCGATGGTTTCGCCGCGCGCCTTCGCTTCCTGCTGTTTCAGCCACAGCACGCCGGACAGCGGATGGCAGCCGACCCGGGCCAGCGGTCCGCCGCCGGTGCGGGCCCATTGGCCGGCCACGGCGGAACTGGAACCCTTGAGGCTTTCTTCGCCCCGCATAAAGAGAATCTTCGACTTCTTGCCACGGATGACTTCCGCCGCCTTCTGGATGGTCGGGCAGTAGACGTAGTTTTCCGCATACATGAACAGGCGATCGCTCGCGGACACGGCGGCCTTGATTTCGTCCATCTCCGCCATGACCTTCTTGAACATCTTTTCCCGGGAAACGGTGTCGCCGATGGGCGCGGTGTCGTCAGGCATGCCGAAGTAGCCGGACAGCGGCTTTTCGCAGATGACGTGCTTGCCGGCCTTGATGGCCTTTATGATCATGCCGGGATGGAGAAACGGCGGCGTGCAGATGTCGACGACGTCGATTTCCGGGTCGGCGATGAGCGCGTCGAAACTGGGCTCGTAGTGTTCGAATCCGAACCGATCCTGCTCGGCCTTGCCGCGGGCGGCGTCGGTGTCGCAGATGGTTTTCAACCGGATGTCGACGCCGCTGACCCGGCGGTAGCCGTTGCCGTGGAGCTGGCAGGCATAGCCCGCGCCGACGATGCCGATGGTCACCGTGCCTTTTTGTTTCATGGCGATTCTCCTGATGGAATGCAGGGTAATGGAAAAAGAAACGTTCATGGACAGCATTGATCAGCCGTCCCGGCCACGGTGCCAGTCCCGGCGCGCGGCCATACGACGCTACATCGGCCGGGCGTTCAGCATGGCGTCGACGAGTTCGTCGCCGACCGCTTTTCTGACCATATCATAGACCGGCTGGGAAGCGTCGAAAATCTGCTTATACAGTTCCGGACCGATCTTGATAATTTCCGTGCCGGAGTCGGTGATGATTTTCAACCGGCCGTCCAGTCGCGCGTCGGTCTGCTGGTAGGCGTATTCGGAGGCGATGCGGGCCGCTTCGTCGATAATGGTCCGGTCTTCGTTCGGCAGATTGTCGTAGAAACGCTTGGAGGCGATGAGGGTCAGAAGGTGCGGCACGTGGTTCGTTTCGATGACATACTTCTGCTGCTCGTACAAGCGCGCCGCCACCGTTGTTTCGTAAGGATTTTCCTGGGCGTCGATGGTGCCCTGTTGCAGGCCGATGTAAACTTCGCCGAAGTTCATCGGCGTCGGGCTGGCGCCGATGGCGCGCCAGAAGGCGATGTGGTAGACGTTTTCCATGGTCCGGATTTTCTGGCCGGCGAAATCTTCCATCTTATGGACCGGCCGGTTCGAGGTCATGACCCGGAAGCCCTGGTCTCCGACGCCGAGAAGCTTGTAGCCGTGGGTCTCGTACATTTCGTTGAATACTTTTCTAAAATCCGGATCGTTCACCGTGCCGCGAAGCTGCGGGATGTCCGCGAAGGCGCTCGGCAGGTTGAAGATGGCCGTCTCGGGAATGAAGTCGATCTGCGGCGCCGTCGTCTGGACGACAAAGGGGATGTCGCCGCTTTCAACACTTTCAAGAAGTTCACGGTCGCCGCCGAGCATGCCGTTCGGGTAGACCTTGGCCTTGAGGCGATTATTCGAGAGGCGGATGATTTCGTCGCCGAAGCGTTTCGCCATGATAAATGTGACAGCGTCTTCCGGGCTGTCGACGCAAATCGGCCAGGCAAAGGTCATTTCTTCACCGGCGTCGAGGCGGCCGGACGTTGTCATGGAGAGTGCGGCGATAAGGAACGCGGCCGCGATGCTGCGTAGTCTGGTTGTCATTAAATTGTCTCCTTGTAAAGACCCCTTCTTCGCGATGCGCCGGGTTTTGCGAGGCGGCGCATCGCGGAGGCGGTTAGCGGGGTAGCTGGAATCAGCCCTCTAATTAACCAGTGCCAGGCTAATCCACGGAATGAAGGTGATGAACATCAGGGCGATGAGGAAGGCGATGATCATCGGCACCGCTTTTTTGGCGATGGAGACGACCGGCACCCCGGACATCGAACTGGCGACAAAAAGGTTAATCCCCACGGGAGGCGTCACAAAACCGATACAGAGGTTGACGACCATAATAACGCCGAAATGGACCGGGTCGACCCCGATTTCC
>JAJBTL010000318.1 GCA_020860865.1 Planctomycetota bacterium
CCGGGTCGGTGGCGGAAGCGTTGCCGGTGGTTACGGCGCCGCCGTTCCCGGAACCGGTGCGGGCGCGGGCCGGGTAGGGGACCTGGACGCGGACCGTCGGGACGACGCTGCCGTCGCCGGCGGCGGCGCCGTTCCCGGTCCGGACCGCACCCGATGCCGGATCGGTCGCGGCCGGCGCGTCAAGGGCGGCCGCCACGGACAGCGCCATGGCGGCCATAACGAAAAGAATCAGGACCGGACGAAAACGGCGCTGGCTCATTTCTTCATGTTATCCATCAGGGTGGTCCAGAACGCTTCCCCGGCCTTCATGAAGGAGCCGAGGCCCTTGCCGGCGGCGTCCTTGATGTCGCAGAACGGGCAGCTATTGCCGGACTTTTCCGAACTGTCGGACGAGCCGCCGGCGAATTCGCCCCAATAGGCGAGGGACGGGTCCTTGTCCGTCTGGGACCAGGCGGCGCCGGCGTCAAATGTGGCGCCGGCCGGTTCGGTGATTTCGCCGGAGAGGATGCGGGCCGGGATGCCTTCGGCAAACCAGTCCATGAGGTCCAGGCGGCGGATGAGGGAGACATCGTTCTGCCGGTTCATGGCGAGGGCGCAGCGGCGGATTTTATTGTTGGACCAATCGGCCTGGCGGGACAGCGCTTCCAGGCCCTGGCCGCGGATGTCGTCCGGACGGGTGACGCCGCCCCAGGCGGTCGACCCGGCGCCGGCGAAACGGTTCAGGAGGCTGGCGACGCCTTCCGGATCGCCTTCCGCCAGGGCGGCGGCGCGGTCGGCGGAGAAGGCGGCGTAGCGGCGCCAGTTCTCGAGGCCCCAGGCCGGCAGGAGGGCCGGAGCGCCGAGGATGCCGTACACGTCAATGAACCAGCGGCTGAAATCGGCGGCGGCGACGAGGGAGGCGTTCCCGAGGCGGACGGTGCCGGCCTGCATGGACAGGAGGGCGGACATTTCCCGCTCCGGCAGGTCATCGAGGAGTTTGGCGTCCAGGATGACGACGGGCCGGTCGTTGCCGCCCCGGAGGGAGCAGGGAACCCTGGCGCTGGCGGCGGCGTGAAGGGGAATGCCGGACAGGCCGAAACGGCTCTGAATGTCAACCCACAGTTCGTGGAGTTGCGGGTAGACGCCGGGGCCGACCCGGACCATGGAGGCGGTCTCGGCCTGGCGTTCGGCGTCGGCGCCGGACGAGTCGGTGAGCATATCCAGGGCTTTTTGGAAGCCGGGGATTTTCTTGAGCCGTTCACGGGCGGCGCGTTCTCCCGGGTGGCGGTAGAGTTCGGCGTTCAGGTATTTGAAGTCGGGTTTCGCAGTCATGGTTCTCTTCCTTTCACCCCTCATGCCAGACGATCCTCCTCCGCTCGGGGAGGAAGCACAACTCACACTATCTTATGTATGGGGACCGGTGGTTTCACGTCTAATTTACCGCGTTAATCATCACGCCCTCCGCGCCGGGCGCCCGGAGGCTCCTACCGGGCCGACCGGTAGCGGCTGACATCCTTCTCCCACACACGGCCAAGCGTTTCCAGAAGCGGCTCATGGGTCACTTCGACCCGGAGCGGCGTGACCACGGCATAGCCGTCGGCAAAGGCCGAGTGATCGCAATCCGACATGGACGACACCTCGCGCCACAGCGGTTCGAGGCGGAGGCTGTCGCCGTCTTCGGAGACGGAAACCATGTCGTAGATACCGCCACGGCCCTGGTGGGCGAGGACGAGGCCACGGATGTCCTCCGGGGGGCGGGACGGGACGTTCAGGTTGTAGACGGCCGGTTCGGTGCCGGCCGGGAGGGCCAGGATCATCTCGGCCAGTTTCCGCGCATAATAGCGGGCGCCGGACCAGTCCGGTTCCGGAACGTATTCGAGAGACACCGCCAGGGCGGGTATGCCGTCGATGACGGCCTCGAAGGTGGCGCCGACGGTTCCGGAGCAGCGGAGGTTGATGCCGAGGTTCGGACCGTTGTTGATGCCGCTCGCCAGGAGGCGCGGTTTCGCGTCCTTAAGGAGGTATTGGAGGCCGAACTTGGCGGCGTCGGCCGGGGTGCCGTCGACGGAAAAACGTTCCTCGCCGTTCGGGCCGGCGGGATGGCGGACAGCGGTGCGGGTGCGGCCGAGGGTGATGCCGGAGCCGACGCCGGATTTGTTCTCGAGGGGAGCGGCGACGACGATGTCGTCAAGGCCATGGAGGGCGAGGGCCAGTTCGGCGATGCCGGCCGCGTGGATGCCGTCGTCGTTCGTGATAAGAATTGCCATGAAACGGGTTTCCTTTGCAGTGTCGAACGCATGGAGTAGTGCCGCCGGGCCCGCCGCACATGGCGGAGTCGGCGATCCGGTCTATTTTATGCGGACGGTGACGGGATGTCATCAAAGAAAGACACCCGTCTACGAACACACAGGGCGCCGGCTACCCGGCGCCCTGTACGGTGGATGATTACCTATTTTACAGTCTCTCTCCCGTTTACAAACAATCGGGATCCTCGAGCCGCTTTTTAATGTCGCCCATGAGCTTGGCCGCCAGGGCGCCGTCGATGGATCGGTGATCGCAACTGAGGGTGAGGCAGGCCATGGGCTTTATTTTGACTTCGCCGTCCACCGCCACCACCCGGTCGCGGACCTTCCCCATGGCGAGAATGGCGGACTCGCCAGGGTTGACGATGGCGATGAAGTTCTCCACTTCATACGACCCGAGGTAGGACACGCTGAACACGCCGCCGGAACAGTCGTACGGGGTGAGGTCGCCGCGTTTCGCCTTTTCGGCCAGGGCCCGGGTTTCGTCGGCAATCCGGACGAGGGGCTTCGTGTCCGCCTCCTTGATGACCGGCACCATGAGGTCGTCGTCCGGCAGGGCGGCGGCGAAACCGATATTCAGTTGCGACCGGGAATAGAGGCCTTGCGGTGAATAGATCATGGCCGCTCGCGGGTTTTCCCGGAGGGCGAGGGCGGAAGCTTTAATTGACATGTCGTTAAAGGTGGCGCGCTGGCGGTTTTTCTTGAGTTCCCGGCGGAGTTCAAGGCAGCGGGTCATGTCGACGACAGCGGTCAGGTAGAAACAGGGGATGTGCCGTTTCGACATCGCCATCCGGTCGGCGATGGCCCGGCGCATAACGCCCAGGGGCTCCGGATCGCCGTCGTGGTTGTCGATTTCGCTCCAATCGAAATTCTCGGTGTCGTGTTCGCTGGGGAGCGGGGCGATGGGGGAATCCGGCAGCGGTTCGTGCCGGTCGTCCGAGGCGACGCAGAGGATGGACCCGAACGAAAAGCGGGCGCCTTCGGGAACAAGCCGCGTCCGGACATACCCGGCGCACGGCGACTGGAAGGTAGCGACGGCCTTGGCATTCTGGTAACGGCTGCGCGGGGCGGCCGGCTGGACGTGATCGGACTCATTGACCATCCATTCGACGAGGGCGGGGCGGGGCGTTTGCCCGAATTCCCCGGGCGCATCGAAAACGATGGGGTGGATCATGAGGGGCTTTCTATAGTATCACGGAGTTACGAGCGCTGGCTGGCATACTGGCGGAACGCGGCCGGCAACCGGGCGGCGATGTCCGAGGCGATGACGCCGTGCATCCCGAGTTCCTCGGCGGCGATGTCGCCGGCCAGGCCGTGGAGGTAGACGCCGAGCTTTGTCGCCTCGAACGGCGGCAGTCCCTGGCCGACCAGGGCGGAAATGACACCGCAGAGGATGTCCCCCGACCCGGCGGTCGACATGCCGGCATTGCCGGATTCGTTCACATCGACGCTGGTGCCGTCCGTGACGATGGTCCCCTTACCCTTTAACGCAACTATTGCGCCGGAGTGTTTCGCGTATTTTACGGCGAAATCCTGGCGTTTTTCCTGGACCTGGGCGCCGGTCTTCCCGGTGATTCGGCCCATTTCGCCCGGGTGCGGCGTGATAATCGTCGGACCCTGGCGCTTACGGATAATCATGAAATCGGTGCCGATGGCGGAAAAGGCGCCGCCGTCGATGATAAGCGTCGGAAAAATTTCCGGTATAAGGAGGCGCATCAGTTCTCCGGTGTCGCCCGCCACCGGGAGGCCCGGCCCGAGGACGACGCAATTCGTTTCCCGCGCCGCTTCGACAAGGATTTCCCTGGCGTCCATGGCCGGCGCGCCTGACGGCGTGTCCGGAATGGGCAGGGTCATGATTTCTGGGAACATGGATTCGCCGACGGTATTGAGGCTTTTCGGCAAGGCCCAGAGGACGACGCCGACACCGGAGCGGAGGCTGGCGAGGCAGGACATGGCGCCGGCGCCGGTCATGCCGGCCGACCCGGCGATAACCAACACCCGTCCGTAATCGCCCTTGTGGCTGTCGGGCGTGCGGCCGGGGAGGGGTGGCAGTTCATTCAGATTTGCGGGTGTCATTGTAACCGCCTTTTCAAGGTGCAGTATTGTCCAAAAATGACTGGGAGACATCAGATCCGTTTACGCCGTTTCCCCATCGCCTTGTCCTCGGCCCGGCGCCGTTCCAGTTCGCGCACGCGCATCCGGCGCCGGCGGCGTTCCTGGACGACCTCGTCGTTCAGGACAATCCGCACCAGGTAGGCAAACCAGACGCCGGCCGCGAACAGCATGATTATGATTACGCACAACCAGGTCATCAGGCTGTTCATACGCCATTCCGTTCGGAAAAACCCGGTTGCGGGACCGGCACCGGCCTGGCGACATGCCGTGGCCGGCCGGGCATCATGCCCTTGGCACGCCATAATCTTACCGACAGGCGGGGTAATCGCAACACAAAACCGTGAAAAGGTTGCCTTGCCCGCCGGTTCCGTTATACTGCGACTGGTGTTTTTCCCGGGCCTCGCCGCCATCAGGGCGGCACTTCCGCTCCGGATTCAAACAAAAGCAAACCGGCAATAGCGTCGCGGCATTCCTCGACCAGACACGCCAGTTTACCTAAAACCCATTGGGGGACTCATGATGGATCAAAACCGCCCCGCCAATCGGCATCCGCGCCCGACTGGCAAACGTTTCCCGGAAGCACGACATCGGACAACGGTTATCCGTCCAGCCAGCCTGCAACCGCGTCTCGAGGTCACCACCCTTTGGGATTTCCCGGCCCAGAACTATGGCGGGAAAAAGCAGGGTGCGACCGCCTACGTCGGTGCAACGCCAAGTTATATCGTCTGGAACCTTCTCCAGCGCTACACGGCGGAAGGCGACCTCGTCGTCGACCCGATGGCCGGGAGCGGCACCACCCTGGATGTCGCCCGGGAACTCGGCCGCCGCGCCCTTGGGTACGACGTCAATCCGACGCGGCCGGACATTTTCCGGGTCGACAGCCGAAAACTGCCGCTCGAGGACGAGAAGGCCTCCTTTGTCTTTATCGAACCTCCCTACTCCACACATGTAGAATATTCTGACGATCCGCGTTGCATTGGAAAACTTGATGCCGCTGGCACCGAATACTATGATGCCATGGAACAGGTTATCCGGGAGATACACCGGGTGCTGGCGCCGGGCCGGCATATGGGTTTATACGTATCGGATTCGTTTGTGAAAGGGGAAGGTTTCTACCCCATCGGGTTTGAACTTTTCGCGATTTTACGGAAATATTTCGAACCGGTCGACATCATCAGCGTCGTCCGCCACAATAAAACCCTGGGCATGGGGAATTACCGCAAGGCGGCCAGGGAAGGCGGGTTTTTCCTGCGCGGGTTTAATTACCTGTTTATCATGAAAAAAAGCCGATGCGCCGGTCAAGGCCAAGCGCGGTAAAAAAGGACGCGGCGGTCACGGCGGGTAATACGGAATTTGGACATTTACTCAAAATAAATGAGGGCGAACGCCGAGCAAGCGTTCGCCCTCTGTTTTCAGATTCCGTATAACCGTTACGACGCTTCGGCGGTTTTCGCCGGTTCGGCCGGGAAGTCCACCGGGATGTGGTTCGTCAGCGGATTGACGAATTTGCAGAACGAGTTCCGTGGGCATTCGGTGGAACTCTGGCACCGGAGCGGGGTCTTGCCTCCGGCTTTCCCTTTGGATTTCTTGAGTTTAACATACAGGATATCGACATCGATGTCGCGAAGCTGGCAGTGGCCGGCTACTTTTTCAAATGCGTCCATAATGCGCGTTCCCCCAGTTATGAGATTGTTAAAACCATTTGAATGCGTAAAAAAGAAAGAGGCGCCGCCCGATGCGGATTCCGCAAAGACGGCGCTTTCAGAAGCTCCGTATTATATAAATTACATCGGTTCGGGCAACTGTTTTCTTAAGGCTTTTTTTCTCCGAGGTACACGCACGGGAACGATTTGCTTGTCCTAAAAAAGTTGTCGGAAGGTTCATTCCGGTTCAAAGTTGTCGGGCGGGTACAGGGTCGGCGCCACTACGTCCAGGCGGTTGTCGATAATGGCTTGCCGCAGGTTTTCCATGAGCCGGAGGTAGAACCGGACATTATGAATCGTTATCCACACCGACGCCATCAGTTCACCGAGCACCGCCAGGTGCCGGACATAAGCGCGGCTCACGGACTGGCAGCACTCGCAGTCGCAGCCGTCCTCAAGGGGGCCGTCGTCCTCGGCGTATCGGGCATTTTTCAGGTTGATGGCGCCGTCCCGGGTAAAGGCCTGGTAGTGCCGGGCGTGGCGGGTCGGCATGACGCAGTCGAACATGTCGACGCCCGCCCGGACGCCGGCGATGATGTCGGCCGGGGTGCCGACGCCCATGAGGTACCGGGGCTTCCCGTCCGGAAGGAGGGGGGCGGTATGGCTGACAATCCGCCGGATGTCCCGGGTGTCCTCCCCGACGGCGACGCCGCCGATGGCATAACCGGGGAAGTCGAGTTCGGTGACGGCCTGGACGCTCTCGGTCCGGAGGTCTTCGTAGATGGCTCCCTGGGCAATGCCGAACAGGGCCTGCGGCGTCGGGTTGTCCCGGGCGGCCGTCCGGCAGCGGGCGGCCCACTGGTGGGTCAGGTCCATCGACTTCCGGATGGCATCGCGGTCGGCCCGGGCCGGGGGGCAGACGTCCAGGCACATCATGATGTCGGCGCCGATATTCTGCTGAATTTCGACGCACCGTTCCGGGGTGAGGAACAATTCCCGGCCGTCGATATGATTGTTGAAGCGGACGCCTTCCGGACTGAGGGAGCGTTTTTTCGCCAGGGAAAACACCTGGTAGCCGCCCGAGTCCGTCAGGGTCGGACCGTCCCAGCCCATGAACCGGGCCAGGCCGCCCCGCTTCGCCACCGCTTCCGCGCCCGGGCGGATGGCGAGGTGGTAGGTGTTCGACAACACCACCTGGGTCCTGGCGGCGCGGAGCTGGCCGACCGTCATCCCCTTCACCGACGCCGCCGTCCCCACCACCATGAAAAACGGCGATTTGACCTGACCGTGCGGGGTTGTCAGGATGCCGGCCCGGGCCCGTCCGTCCCGGTGACTGATTGTAAACTCGATACTCATTTCGTGACCGCTTTCCTTTCGCAGGCGTGATGCCTGGCTCTCATGTCCATACTGAAGGTACTGAAGAAAAACATGCCCCGGCAACGCGGCAGGCGTCGCCGGGGCGTTATCATTATTGTATAAAACCTATTCCCTTTCCGCCATCCGGGGAACGATGCGTTCGAGGAACCGTTGTTCCGGCATGGTGACGATGCGGCCATCGAGGCGGATGTACTGACGGAACGGGACGAATTCGCCGCTCTCGCTCCGGCTCCGGTTCGGGTCCGACGGGTACATCCCGGTAAAGTCCTCGGACCACGGTTCGGCCTCGTAGAGGAGCGGCAGATCGGGTTCGTCGTTCGGCGTCACGCCGGACAGGTAGCGGTACGATCCCTGTATCGCCTCCTCCCGGTCCAGGCGGGCGAGGGCGGCCGGGGCGATGAAGGTGTTGTCGATATTGTCCACCGCGCTCCGGCGCATGTCGCGGCGGAGATCGTCCAGGCTGTCCGGGAAGTGGCCGAACCGGCTGGAAAACAGTTGCAGCCTGAGCCAGAGGTTCTGGAGGTTGGCCCGGGACCGTTCCATCGCCAATCGGCCGTTTTCCCTGAGTTGCCGGGGAAAACCGAGGACAACGCCGCCCGCCGCCACCCCGAGGGTCGGCACCGGCGCCCGCACGGCAAGGCGGATGAACTCGTCGTCCCGGCCCACCGGCGCCACCGAACCGACCACGCCTTCGGCATAGCGCCGGAGGAGGGACAGGGGCGGCCGCGAGTTGAAGCCGGACGACCGGGGGTAAAAACTCCGCATCAGAGACGAGAAATACGGGTACTGGCGGATGACGATTTCCGGAAGGTTCAGGTAAAAGACAAGGCCCGGGTTCGCCTCGACCGCCGCCATGGCCCGGGTGAAGTCGCGGTTGTCCATGAGGGACGATCCGGCCACCACCTGGTCGATGGCGGACAGGACCAGTTCGCCCTGGGAAGCGATGACGAGGAAGTGGCCGCCAAGGCCGCGGAATTGGTCCGACGACACGGTGGTCCAGGTAAGGGCGGTGCGCCAGTTCGAGTCCTGGGAACTGATGACGGCATTGGACCGGTCGACCCGGCTCGAGGCCCGGGGAAGGATGGCGTCCGGGTTTTCCGTGCAGGGAAGGACGAGGAGCCACATGGCCTCGCCTTCCGGTCCCGGGTAAAACCCGAGGCCGAATTCGCCCGAGAGAACGGCGAGGAGCGCGTTTGTGAACAGCCGCCGCGCCGCCGCCGGGAGAAGGAAATACTCCTCGTCAGCCGTACCGAACAGGCGCCGTTCCTGGCGGAGGATGCCGCCGAGTTGCCGCCCTTCCATCATGCCGGCGAAGAACAGGGTCGGACTTGGCTGGTAGGGCATGATGGCCGGGACGGTCCAGCGGCTTGCCGGCCGGAGCCGGCGGGCAATCACCTCGAGAAGGGACGACGAGGCGGCCGTGCCCTGGGCCGGCATGAACAGCGTTTCCTTCACCGCGTCCCCGTCCAGCGTGACGCCGTAGTAGAGCGCTTCGCCGTCGCGGCCGCCGTGGCCGATGAAGTCGGCCCAGCTCCGGACCGCCTCCCTGGCCGTGGTGCCGCCGAGGCGGTCGAGGAGGGAATCGATACGGAGAAAACCGACCGCCGCCGTCTCCGTCGCCGCTTCCCGGGAGGCGACCAGCCGCTGTCCGAACCGGCTGGCCTGGACGCTGCCGGCGGCGCCCGGACCGGCGGCGGCGAGGTCGATGGCGCGTCGGGCCAGGATCGGGTCGTTCGAGATGACGGCCAGGTTGTCGATAAAACCGAGGGCGACTTCGGCCGGGTTCATCCGGGATGACCCCCGGACGG
>JAJBTL010000283.1 GCA_020860865.1 Planctomycetota bacterium
CACCAGGCTACAGGAGCATTTGCCACGGGTTTTCGATAAGCGTCGCCACCCGGGCGAGAAACTGCGCCGCCACTGCGCCGTCGACGGTGCGATGATCGGCGGTGAGGCTCAGGTTCATCTTCGGGCGCATGACGATGCTGCCGTCGGGCATTTCCACCGGCTGCTTGACGATGGTGTTGACGCCGAGGATGGCGCTTTCCGGCTGGTTGATGATGGGCGAAAACGACTCCATCCCGAACATGCCGAGGTTGGTGATGGTGAAGGTGCCGCCGGACAGTTCGTCCGGGGTCAGTTCGCCGGACCGGGCCCGCTTGGCCATGTCGCGGACCGCATCCGAGATGGCGCCGATGCCTTTCGACTGCGCGTCCCGGATGACCGGCACCACCAGGCCGTCGTCGAGCGCCACCGCCACGCCGAGGTTGACGTAGTCGTGGAAGATGACGTCGTCGCCGTCGAGGGACGAATTGACGTAGGGGAAGTCCTGGAGGACATTGGTGACAAGTTTGCAAAGAATGTCGGTGTAACTGATCTTCCGCCCGTCCGTGGACAAGGTCTTTTTCAACTCGCCGAGGGCGGTGACGTCGACGGACCGGTTGTAGCCGACGACCGGCGCCGTGGTCCAGCTCGCCGTCATGTTCCGGGCGATGGCCCGGCGCATGGCGGAGAGCCGCTGGCGCCGGACCGGCTGACCGGTGACGACAACCGCGTCCGCCTTCGGGGCCGGCGCCGCCTCGGGCGCGGACCGAGCCTGTCGCGGAACGCCACCGGTTTGACCTGACGCGGCGACGCGCACGTCTTTTTCGACAATGCGTCCGCCGGGACCGGTTCCCGTCACGGCTGTGAGATCGACGCCTTCCCGCGCCGCGATTTTCTTGGCAAGGGGCGACGCCTTAATCCGGCCACCGGCGGGCGACGCCGTAGAACCGGGACCGGCCTTCGACATATCTTCACCGGCCGTCGGCGCCGTGTCGGCAACCGGAGCGGCCGGTACGGTGGATGCGGCGGCGGCGGCCGGGGCGGACTCGACCGTCTCGCCGGCGGCGCCGACGATGGCGATTACGCCCTGGACCGGCACCTCGGCTCCTTCGGGTTGAACGATTTTCAGGAGCACTCCCTCAACTTCCGCTTCGACTTCGTTGGTCAGCTTGTCCGTCTCGACGACATACAGCGGGTCGCCCGGCTTGACCGGGTCGCCTTCCTTCTTGAGCCATTGGGCAATAACCCCTTCGGTCATGGTGAGGCCGAACTGGGGCATTTTGATTTCCGATGCCATGGTGGTGGGCCTTTCGCAAAAAATGCAGCTACGGTGTGGTTACGCGAACATTCCCCGGGCGGCGGCGACGATGTCGGCCGGGTGCGGGAAAACGGCGTCCTCCAGTGGCGGCGAGAACGGCGACACCGTGTTCGCCCCGGCCACCCGGCAGACCGGCGAGTCGAGTTCGTCGAACAGGTCTTCCATGATCTGGGCCGACAGTTCGGCGCCGACGCCGCCCCGCTTCACGCCTTCCTCGACAATCATGACGTTGTGGGTCTTTGCGACGGACGCGGCGATGGCGTCCCAATCGAGCGGGACGAGGCTCCGGAGGTCGAGGACTTCGGCGTCGATGCCGTCCGCCGCCAGCGTCTCCGCCGCTTCGAGGGCGAAGTAGACCTGCCGCGACCAGGTGATAATGGTGAGGTCGCGTCCGGGCCGTTTGACATCGGCCTTGCCAAGGGGGATGAGGAAGTCGTCGTCGTCCGGCAGTTCCTCCTTTTTCGCGTAGAGGAGCTTGTGCTCGAGGAAGACGACCGGGTCGTCGTCCCGGATGGCGGATTTAAGAAGGCCTTTGTGGTCCGCCGCCGTCGACGGGCAGACGACTTTGAGGCCCTGAATGTGGGTGAACAGGGATTCGAGGCACTGGGAGTGCTGGCCGGCGTTCCGGCGGCCGGCGCCCATCGGCGCCCGGAAGACGACGGGGACGGTCACCTGGCCGCCTGTCATGTAGCGGATTTTCGCGGCCTGGTTCATGACCGGGTCGAGGCAGCAACTGATGAAGTCGTCGTACATCCATTCGACGACCGGCCGGAGGCCGCGCATGGCCATGCCGACCGCCATACCGGTGAAACCGGATTCGCTGATCGGGGTGTCGATGACCCGGAGCGGACCGAATTCGTCAAGAAAACCGGTCGTTATGCCGAAAACACTGCCCATGTCCGCCATGTCCTCGCCGAGGACGACGACGTTTTTGTCGCGGACCATCTCTTCGTGCAGGCCTTCGCGGATGGCCTTGCTTATGCTGAGTTTGCTCATCGGGCTATGCACCTCTCGTTGTCTGTGGTGTACATGTCGGTAAACGCTTCGGCGACGTCCGGGTACGGCGAGGCGTCGGCGAAGGCGGTGGCGTCGGCGATTTCCTTGGCGATTTCATCTTCGATAGCGGTGACGTCGGTTTCAGTGGCGGCTTGTTCGTCGAGGAGACGTTTCCGGAACAGGGCCACGGGGTCCTTCCGGTGCGCTTCCTCGATGTATTCTTTCGGCCGGTACGCCGCCGGGTCGCCGCAGTAGTGACCCTGCCAGCGGTAGACCATGGCTTCGACAAGGCTCGGGCCCTGGCCGGCGCGGGCGCGGGCGACCGCTTCCTTGACCCGTTCGTAGACGGCGAGGACGTCGGCGCCGTCGACGGTGGAGCCGGGGATGTCGTAGGCGCGGGCGCGGACGGCGATGGTGTCGGTGTTCGTCACCTTGCCGATGGGGACGGAGACGCCGTAGCCGTTGTTTTCGCAGAAGAAGACGACGGGAAGGGTCCAGGCCGCCGCCATGTTGATGGATTCGTGGAATGTGCCCTGGTTCGAGGCGGAGTCGCCGAAATAGCAGAGGGTGACTTCGTCCGTCCCGCGAATTTTCGTCGCCAGTCCGGAACCGGCGGCGATGGGAATGCCGGCGCCGACAATGCCGTTGGCGCCGAGGATGCCCTTGTCGACATCGACGATGTGCATGGAGCCGCCCTTGCCTTTGCAGTAACCGGTCGATTTGCCGAACAGTTCGGCGATGGACCGGTCGGTTTTGGCGCCTTTCGCTAAGCAATGGCCGTGGCCTCGATGGGTGGAGGTGATGAAGTCCCGTTCCTCCAAGGCCATCGCGGAACCGATGACGCTTCCTTCCTGGCCGATGCAGAGGTGGATGTTGCCGGCGAGCATGCCCTTGGTGAAACATTCGGCGGCTTTTTCCTCAAACTTTCGGACGCGGAGCATTCCCCGGTAGGCGGTGAACAGGAAGTCTCGCGTGTACTTCTTCAGGTCTGTTTGGTAGTTCATTTTCACAGTGTCCTCTATGCGAATGGTGGTTGGTGCTGTCGGGACGCAGCCTGTCCGCACCGAAGCGCGGCGGAGCCGTTCGGTGGGCGCGGGCGGTATTTCAGGTGTTCCTAAATCTACAAAGAACTTCGGCCGATCCGGTTATTTCAGGAATCGGGGGAGGAACAGGCTGATTTCCGGAATAAACGTCACGAGGAGCAGGGCGATGATTCCGGCCAGGACAAACGGGATAATCTTCCTGCAGATTTCCGCCACCGGAATTTCCGCGATGTTGCAGCCGACATACAGGTTGATGCCAACCGGCGGCGTTATGAGGCCGATGGCCAGATTGACGCAGATGAAGACGCCGAAGTGCACCGGGTCGATATTGAACTCGCGGACGATGGGCATCATGATGGGGACCATGATGTAAAGGGCCGAATTGGCGTCGAGGAAGCATCCGGCGACGAGGAAGATCAGGTTTATCATGAGGAGCATGGCGTACTTGTTCAGACCGTAGCCGAGCATGCTTTCGGAAATGTCGGCGGCGATGTGACTGGTCGTCAGGAGCCAGGCAAAGATGCTGGCGCCGGCGATGATGAACATCACCGTGCCGGACGACACCGCCGCGTCCATGAACAGCCGCCACAGGTCCTTCGGTTTGATCTCCCGGTAAATGAAGATTCCGACGAACAGCCCGTAGATAACGGCGACGCCCGCCGCCTCGGTCGGTGTGAAGATGTCGCCGTATATGCCGCCAAGGATGATGACCGGCGTCAGGAGGCCCCAGAACGCCTCGCCGAAGGCGGCCCACAGTTCCTTCCGGCTGGCCTTGGGTTGCGGGATGATGTTCGTGTTGTTCCGGCTCATCCACAAGGCCGCGAGAATATAGACGACGCCGACCAGGATGCCCGGGAGAATGCCGCCGGAGAACAGCGCACCCACGGACACGTCGGCGATGGAGGCGTAGACGACAAAGACAATGCTCGGCGGGATGATGACGCCGATGGCGCCGCTGGCGCTCATGAGGGCGGTGCCGACGCCCTTGTCGTACCCGGCCCTGGCCATGGCCGGAATGAGAATCGAGCCAAGCGCCGCCACCGTCGCCGGGCCTGACCCGGAAATCGCCGCGAAGAAACAGGCGACGACGACGACGACGGTGATGAGCCCGCCTTTCCGGTGACCGACGCAGACCGAGGCGAAGCGGATAAGCCGCTGCGATATCCCGGCGTATTCCATAATGACGCCGGCGAGGATGAAGAAGGGAATCGCCATCAGGGTGAACTTGCCGATGGAGGCGTACATGATACTCGGGAAGACGTTCATCGGCAGATCAATGATGAAGAGGCCGACGACGGCGCTGAGGCCGAGGGAGACGGCAATCGGGACGTTCAGGAAGGCGAGGAGGAAGAAGAGGCCGAAAAGAATCGGGCCGATATAGTCTTCCAGTATGTAGAGAATGTCGTAATAGTCCATTACCGGTCCCTCCCTTCGCCAGCGGTGGTGGCGGCCCCGAGTGCGTCGCCCAGGCCGGCGAGGGCCCGGGCTTCGATGGACATTTCGTCCAGCGGAGCCTGCCCGGACCAGATGTCCCAAAACTTTTTCCAGCCGGACTGGAGGATGCGGAGGGCGATAAAGACGCCGCCCACCGGAATGGCCAGTCCCTGCCACATCACCGGCATGCCGAGGGCCGGGGTTTTGGCGTCCAGGTCGATTTGACCCTGCACCATGATGGCTCCTTCCTGAATCATGATGACGATCATGACGAGGGAGCAGAACGAGGCGAAGAGGGCCATGAAGGCGCGGCCGCGCCGGGGGAAGAAGTCGACGAAATAGCTCATGCCGAGATGGGCGTAGCGCTTGAAGCCGGTGGCGACGCCGAGCATGCTTATCCAGACAAAGGCGAGAACGGTGAGTTCTTCCGTGAAGGAGAACGAATTGGTGAACAGGTAGCGGCTGACGACATTGACGAAATTCATCACCGTCATGAAGGCGAGCCCGATCACAATCAGCCCCTCTTCAAGGTAGTCGAGAAGTTTTCCAAGTATTTTCATAAGGAACGGTACTCCCTGCCGTGCGTTCCACAAAAAACAGCGTCGCCAGGCCGTTCGCGAATGGACGGCGCGTCGCGCGATAAAGAGGACGGGCAACCCGGCGTTGTGGTGTCGGATTGCCCGTGGAAATGCTTTAGTCGAACTCGTAGCCGAAAGCCTTGAAGACGTCGTCCCCGACCTCTTTCCGGTACGACTCGTACACCGGCGCGGCGGCGGCCTTGAATTCCTGCACCTGTTCCGGCGTGAGGACGGTGACCTCGGTCATGATGGCGCGGAACTCGTCGATGATTTCAGCGTCTTTCTTCCGCGCTTCGGCCTTCTGGAACGCCATGGCCTCTTTCCCGGCTTCCTCGAAAATCTTCTTGTCCTCGTCGGACAGGCGGCGCCAGGTGCGGTTCGAGACGGAAAGGGCGATGGGGTCGTAGGAATAGTTCCAGATGGTGCAGTATTTCTGCACTTCCTGAATGCGGGCGGACCGGATGGTGTCGAGGGGGTTTTCCTGGCCGTCGATGGTGCCTTGCTGGAGGGCGGTGAAGACTTCGGCGAAGTTCATCGCCGTCGGATCGGCGCCGAAGATGCGGAACAGGTCGACGTACATCTTGATGGCCGGCGTGCGGACTTTCAGTTGGCGCATGTCGGCGACGGACGATACCGGCCGGACGTTGTTGGTCAGTTGGCGGAAGCCGACCTCGCCGAGGGCGAGCATGTGGGCGCCCTTCTTTTCAATCAGGTCGCCGATGATTTTCAGGCCGGGGCCGTTGAAGATGATTTCGTCCACCGATTCGTAGCCCTTCGGGAAAATCCACGGCATGTTGATGACGTTCAGTTCCGGGATGAAGCCGGTCATGTTGATGGTGGAGTGGATGTCCAGATCGGTGACGCCGGTGAAAAGCATCTCGACGCCCTTGACCATGTCGCTGCCGGACAGTTGCTCGTTCGGGTAGATGGCCACCTTGTAGCGGCCTTCCGTGCGCTCTTCGACAAGTTCCTTGAACTTCCGGGCGCCGACCATCCAGACGCTCGTTTCCGAGGTGGTGACGCTCATGCGGAGTTCGCGGGCGCGCTGTCCCGCGAAGCCCGGGGCGGATGCGAGGACCAGCGCCATCAGGGCGAGGCCGAGCACGGTCATGGATCGTTTCATTCGAATTCCTCCGGTATGGAAAGTGGAACCTTGTCGTCGGCCCGCGGCCGAATGGTATGATATGCGTATGGTAGGACCAAAGGTACTTTACCCTACATTTGCCGTTAGTCAACCGGCTCCTGGAAGATTATTTCGCCGGCGCCTGCTTCGGGTCGAAGATGAACACGTCGAGGTCCGGGTCGAAACGCCGGCCCATATCGATGTTGTCGAGTTCGCCCAGGATGACGTCGACGGTGAGGAGAACGCGGTTCCCGTCGATGAGGTGTCCGCCGTAACTGGTGCCGTCCGGTCCGGACAGGCCGGCGTGGACGTGGAACATGGTTTTCCCGTCCTCGCCTTGGCAGATCATCCCGTTCAGGCTGACCAGTTCGATGGGGCCGTCCAGGACAATGGCGTCGCCGTAACCGTAGCCGGCCTTCTTGTCCGGCAGCGGAATCGGGTCGAAGAAGCGGGCGCCGTTCAGGCTTCCGATGCCGCTCAATACCATGCCGTGACGGATGTTGTTTTCGTCGCAGGCCCGCTGGAGGCCGGCGAGGACGTCTTCACCCGGCGCCATCCGGATGGCGACGACCCGCTTGATTGTGCCGTTTGCGTATTGCATACTGATTTTCCTTACTTCAAAAGTGAGGCGAGAAACGTCCAGACCGGTTTGGCTTTCCGTTCCGGCCGGGCCTTGCGCTTGGTGTTGTTTTCCCGTTTTTCCTCGCGGTAACGTCGGACCAGCCGCCAGGCGCCGCCGAGTTCCGGGTCACGCCCGCTCCTCGGGCCGGGCCGCATTCACGACCACTCCGGCTTGAGGATGACCTTGCCGCATTCGCCGGCCCGCATGAGGCGAAGCCCTTCCGCATAGTCGGCCATCGGCATGACGTGGGTGATGACGGGCGCGATGTCGACGCCGGCGTCCAGGAGTCCCGCCAGGTCCTCCCAGGTCTTGTACATGAGGCGGCCGGCGATGCCCTTTAATGACAGGCCCCGGTAGACGAACTCCGAGAAGTCGAAGTCTATGGGGCGGGACGGCAAACCGGCGGCGGCGATTTTTCCTTCCGGCTTGATATAGCCGAGAGCCGCCTTGACGCCCGGGATGTTCCCGCTGTATTCGAGGACGACGTCGACGCCGTGGCCGCCGGGGGTCAAACTTTTCACCGTCGTCACCGGATCGACCTCGAGCGGATTGACGACGGCGTCGGCGCCCATGTGCCGGGCCATGTCGGCCCGGAGCGCGTTCGGTTCGATTGCCACCACCATCCGGGCGCCCAATTTTTTCACCACCGCCACCGCCATCACGCCTATCGGCCCGCAGCCGACCACCGCCACCGACTTGCCGGCGACGGGAAATTCCATGGCGCCGTGGACGGCGGCGCCGAACGGCTCCATCATGCTGAGGACGTCGACGGAATAGCGCTGGTCGCAGACAAAGGCGTTTTCGGCCGGGAACGCGATGTATTCGGCGAAGCACCCGTCCCGGTGGACGCCGATGGTCCGGGTGTTGTAGCAGACGTGGTCGTGGTTGTTCCGACAGAGATCGCAGCCGTGGCAGACGATGTGGGTCTCGGCCGAAACAATGTCGCCGACCCGGATGTTCCCAACTTCCGACCCGACCTGGACAACGTCTCCGGCGAACTCGTGGCCGATGATGACGCCGGCCGGCACGCGCTTTTCCGCCCGGTCGTTCCATTCCTCGATATGCACGTCGGTGCCGCAGACGGCGGCGGCCTGAACGCGGACGAGGATGTCCCGGGGCCCGGGGATCGGCACCGGCCGGCGTTCGATGGCAAGATTGCCTTTGCCCGGCGCGGTTTTGACAACACTCCACATATCACTCATAGAGGGATCTCCCTGGTGATGGTAAACGCGTAAAATTCCAGATAAATGACGGTTTTTCCCTTTCGGGCGCCTACTCCACGTCAACGACGGAGAGATTTTCGGCAGGGAGTACGGCAATGGTGAAAGGGAAGTCGCGGGAGCGTCGGATACGCGTAACAAACAAAAGCTTTGAGACGTTTCGGCGAAATTTCATTCTTTTGGACAACGTGAACACGGCGTCGTCAAAAACGAAATTCTCGAAAAGCGGCAAAAGCCCATTTGACGCGGGTCGACGCGCCTCCGTGGATGATCCCGAATGGATGTACTGTCATCCGGAATCCGCTGGCACCCGAAGTTTTTCCTATGGAAATTTAGAAAGCAACCGCCTTGCCAGGCGGACAAACGATGTGGATGAATCTCGCCGTTATGGGAGATCCACTCCCGCCGGCCCGCGCCAGAAAAAACGAAACCGCCTGCGGCACAGGCGGTTTCGTTGATGAAGACATAGACGGCTTTTTGGCGGAAGCGGTTTTTTCCTTGTCCTACGCGGTTTGGCGGCACCAACAATTAATGTGCAGATAAAAACGCGGTGGCGGGGATTGTCAAATATATGGACGGCGTTGTTCAGAATCTGGACGAATCGGTGGACCGTATTTTCTTGTCCAGCGTCGTTCTGGAGATGCCGAGACGTTTGGCCGTGCTGGTTTTATTATAGCCTTCGCTCTCAAGAATGCGGCGGATAATTCGCGTTTCGATTGCCTCAAGGCTGCCGTCGAGAAGATCGTCGTCACCGTGCGGCATTGCTTCGTCTCCGGCCGAGAAATCGTCGATGCCGATGCGGCCGGAGATGACGTAGCGTTCCATCACGTTCTGGAGTTCGCGGACATTCCCCGGCCAGTCGTGGCTCCGGAGCGTCTCCAGGTCGTGACGTCCA
>JAJBTL010000242.1 GCA_020860865.1 Planctomycetota bacterium
GGAAAATTGCACCGTCGGATAATTCAGACAGAACCTAGAGTGTGTGGACACGAGTCATTTGGGCGCTTTCCCGCCTCAAAACACTCGCGTCCACACACTCCAGGGCCGCCGCCGTCGTCTCTTCAAAATTTACTTCGACGCGAGCGCTTCCTGAAGTTTGCCGCTGGCATTCCGGAGGGCGGAAATAATGCCGTTCGACGTGATGGTGGAAGCGGTGATGGCGTCGAGGTCGCCGCCATTTTTCTTCAGGATTAGGGAGTCCGCCAACCGGCCGCGGAACTGGCGCTGAAAGTCGGTGGCGACATCCGGGTTCGGCGCCGGCTTGGTGCCGGTGACGGCCTGGAGCCAGGTGTAGGGAGGCCGCTGGTCCTTGATTTTTTCGCCAAGGCCGGGCGTCTCTTCCGAATTGATGACGGAGAAGCCGACGATATAGGGGTCGCGGCTGCCCGCTTCGGGCAACTGTTCCGGCGAGACGTAGCCGTCCAGAAGTTTGACCGCGTCGTCGGCCGGGCCGGTAAAGCCGACCATAAGGCTAATAGGCACGCCGGAGTTGTAGCCGACGGCGGAGCCGGTGACGGCGTAGTAGACCGGCGCATTATCGTCGCCCGGCATGTAGAGAGCGGTGACGCCCTCGGCGAGGGGCTTCGGCTCGAGGGCGACGCCGGCTTCCCGCTGGAGGAAAAAGACGTTTTCCAACGCCTTGGCCTGATCTTCCAACTCGCGCTGTTCGATCACCGGCGCGGTGGTCTGGTAGGTGATGGCGAGGAGGCCGGAAGCAATGCCGGCGACAAGAGCCAGGGAGAGAATCAGTCTTCCATAAAAGTTCATGATAATCGGTCCATTCGCTAATGACAGCTTCCCAAAAAGACAAGACGCGGTTCCCCACGAAACCGCATCATAATGTGCAACACTGTACCACATGCACCGTTCCGTCCGCCCCGCTTCCTCGGCAGTCAATAATGCCGGGCACCGGCTGGCGGTGCGGCAGTGTCACTGCGAGGCGCGGTACGTATACTGAAGCGCGCCTAAAAATCGGCTATTTGATCCCGTAACCTTCATGCGCGCTTCAGGCTTGGGATAAACGTTTCCCGAAAGTTAAAGTGGCTTTGGTATAGAGAAACGGAAGCCGATTCCCCGCCCGGGAAATCGGTCCTTGACCCGCATTGTAAAAGAAGTCGGGGACGCCGGCAAGTATTTTCGCCCGCCGCCACCCGTTGCGATAATGGAAATACAGGTCACGGCCTTTAAAACGGCCCTATGTCAAAAAGTTCCAGACAAACGCCGCCACCGCCTGAAGGGCGAGTAAACCGGCGGCGCCGTAGGCGGCGTACACCAGGGGCGACCGGCTGTCGTCCGACGATCCGTCGCCGTCGTCCCCCTCCGGGGCGCGGAGGGAACGTTTGATGGACGAATTCGGCAGTTGGTCTTCAATAAGCTTGGCAATGTCGGTGGACATTTCGCCGGCATGGCGGTAGCGTTCGTTCATGTCCGGCTGGGTCGCCTTCCTGACCACCCGGTCAACGCCGTGGGAGAAACTGGCCCGCGGGGCCAGCTTCCGCAGATCGACCTCGCCTTCTGGCGACCGGGCCGCCTCGAGGCTGGCCTGGAAGGTCGGCTGGCGGTAGACCCGGGTCAGGGTCATGAATTCCGCGAGGACCAGCCCGAGGGCGAAAACGTCGGACGCCGGCCCGATGTGGAGAAAGTCGCCACGGGCCTGTTCCGGACTCATATAGGCCGGAGTGCCGGCGATGGCGCCGCCGAAGGTGTTCATGCCGCTGGCGGTCCGGACCGTGGACACCGGGTCCTCGTCGTACTCCGGGAGGGACGACTTCACCGTCTTGGCGAGGCCCCAATCCATTATCTGAACTTCGCCGAATTCGCCGACGAGGATGTTCTGCGGCTTCAGGTCCCGGTGGACGACGCCTTTGGCATGGGCATAGGCCATGCCCTGGCAGATCCGCTGGAACAGGCGGAGCCGGGCCAACTGGTTATAGTTCCGGGTCACTTCCTGATCGCCAACGCGGAGGTGGTTTATTATGTCGTCGAGGCTCCGGCCCTTCACCAGCTTCATGCTGAAATAGGGCATGCCGCCGGGCATGATGCCGATTTCGTGGACCGGCACCACGGACGGGTGTTCAAGCTGGGCCGTAATCTGCGCTTCCGCGACAAAGCGGGCGATGCCGTCCCGGGACAGGCCCTCGCCGTCATGGAGAATTTTAATCGCCACCTGACGGCCGAGGTGCTGGTCGCGGGCTTCGATGACCTGGCCAATACTGCCGGAGCCGAGTTCCTGGCCGATGAGGTAGCGGGCCGGCGGGGTCTCGCCTTCGGCAATCTCCGCGACGATGGCCGCCGTCGCGTCCGCGAGGCGACTGAGTAGGCCCTCCAGGTTCATGGTCTCTAGGATGGCCGGCGGCGGCTTGCCTTCCAACTCGGCGGTATCCGTCGGCGACAGCCGCGACGTGTCGCCGGCCGGGCCGATAATGCGGGTGCTGTCCGGTCGTCTCATTCCGTACCCTCACCGGGAAGAAGAAAGAAAGCCGGATTATCACCGTCGAGAAGCGGCCGGTCAACCTCTGTTTGGTACTTTGCCAGTTCTATGGCACCACCGGCGCCGGGCCGGGAACGGACGCCACGGTCGATATCGTCGGAACTCGTCTCCCTGGTGATACGCCGGAGCGCCGCCGCCTGCTCGAAAATCGACTCGGCGACCGTCGCCGTTTCCCTGGACATGGCGATGGTGGAATCGACGGATTTCGAAATCTGCTCGAGGCTGACATGGACCTGGTGGACGGAATGGGTCTGCTGATCGGCAAGCTGCGCCACTTCGTCCGAATTGTTCCGGAGTTCGGCGGCGTTGTCCTTGATGACGTTCAGGGTGGCGCCAAGCTGCTCGATGGTTTCGGTGGCGCCGCCAATCCGGTTGGTCATTTCCTCCATCATCGTCGCCGTCTCCCGGGCCGCCTTGGCGGAGCGCTGGGCCAGGCTCCGGACTTCGTCCGCCACGACGGCAAAGCCCTTGCCGTTCCGGCCGGCGCGGGCCGCTTCCACCGCCGCATTGAGGGCGAGGAGATTCGTCTGGAAGGCGATGTCGTCGATGAGCTTTATAACGGTGCGAATCTTCTGCCCGGAATCGGCGACGCCGGTCATGGCCTCGGCCGCCGCCTGGGCTTCGGTGGCGCCCTTGTCCGAAGCGAGGTGGGTGGCCTCGGCCTTGGCGTGGGAACTTTTCGCGGATATGGCGTAGTTCGAGGACGCTTCGCCGATTTCCATGGTGGTGGAGGTGATTTCCTCAATCGCCGCCGACTTCTCCATCGCCGATTCGGCCAGGATCTGGGCGACGGTGAGGATGCGCTCCGACTTGGCGTCGAGGCTGCGGGCGATGTTGGCGGAAAGGTTGATGGTGCGGACGTTTTCCTTGGCCGCCGTTATGTCAGAGCCGACGATGAGGCGGCCGACATAGTTCTTGTCCGGGTCGAGGAGGCGGCAGGACAGCACCCGGTGGACCCGGTTCCCCTGGACCGCCACCTCAACCGATTCGATGGGGTTGGTGTCCGGGTTGTTGGTCCGGTTGAAGAAATCGGCCTGCTCCCTGGACATGGCTTCCTGGCAGGGATGGCCGATCATGGCGTCGCGGTCGGGCTGGCCGAGGGTTTTGGCAATGGCCGGGTTGGCATAGACCCAGGTCGAGGCGTCGTCGATGATGCCGAGGGGCATCGGTACATTGTCGAGAATCGACCGGTACCAGGTCTCCGAGGACACCAGGGTCCGGGCCACGGTCCGCGCCACCAGGTAGCCGAGGAGGATGGAGAGGACGAGGATGCCGAACGCCTCGTACAATTGCCTGGCAAGGGCCTCCCGATACGGGGTCAGGGCAATTTCCTCGGGCTGGAGAAGGAGGACGAACCAGGCATTGGCGACGCCCGGGTGGCGGATGGGCGTGGCGACGACGAAAACCCGTTCGCCACTGAGGGTGAGGGTTTCGTCGTACTGCTGGTTCTGGCGGATGGCGGCCATGATGGCGGGATAGCGGTCGGTCCGGAGCCGGGACAGGTCGCTGGCGGACGGTTCAATTATGTCACTGACGTCGACGCCGGACGAACTGCCGATGGTGGCGCCGGCCGGCGACACGATGTAAAGATTGGAATAATTATGGAGTTCCCGCGTCTGATCCATGTGGAGGTTATAGTGGGACATGCACATCTCGACCCAGACGACGCCGGCAAAGACGCCGTTCAGGTACAACGGCTGGGAAAACCGGGCGGCGGTGTGCATGGCGTTCTGGTAGTTGTTCATCGAATGCTGTTCGCTGTACGACTCGCCGATGACGCTCCTGCCGCTCCGCGCCTCCCGGTACCAGACGGAATCGACGATATCGGCTACTTCCTCCGGATCGCGGAGGCGGATTTCCCCGGTTGATTTGCCGTATTTGACAATAACCTGGCCGCTCCCGGTGGTGAACTGGCTGTTCAGGCGGGAAGCGGCGAAAACGCCGGGCACGACGGAAAAGCCGAGGCCGGTGATATAGTTGACGCCGTTCTCGAGGATGGTTCGGCTGAACCCGGACAGGCGGACCAGGTTCGGTTGGACATTGTTCTCGCTGGCGAAACGCATTTCCGCTTCGATACTTGTCTGGATGGCGGAGATGATGGTATTGACGTTTTCGGCCGCCTGGTTGTACCGGCTCGACTCGAGGACGGCGGCCTCGACCATCAGCTCCCGGTTCCGGTCGACGGTGTATTGTTCGGCCTGGTAGCGGTTCAGGATCATCATGCCGAGGAGACAGACGAAACAGACACTGACCACGGCCAGGATTAACTTCCATTTTACGCTAAGAAGCGATCACATAATTCGCGTCATCCATACAAGTGTAAACGGACGGGAGGTTCCGGGAAGAAATGGAATACCCTCTACCGGCCCCACCACACAGGCACCCGCACGCCATTATCCGCCAATAACGTGAAAAATGCAATCCTGTTATATCCACTAAAACATTCAACTCACTTCGTTTATCAACGCCGACGCGGTTTTATCGGCGCCTGGGAATACCCGCATGCATCGCGTGGTGCCGAAAAGGTGACGGTACACCGAAATATCCGAGTCTGGTGATTGTTACCATAACCACCATTCAGGTGCGTACACGGTTCGTTGGATCAAAGCGGGTTGCAGTTGCAGGTCTTGTTTTCAGCGTCGAGACCGAGTTCGAGCCAGACGTCTTCCGTCTCTTCGCACATGCCGAGGGAGGTGACGTCGGCCAGGCCGTCGACGGCGGCCTGGTACATGGCCATCCGAACCGGACGGGGATAGCGGGCGATGGAATCCGGCTCCGGCTCCTCCAGTTCCCGGAAGATGGCGACGTCCCGCACTTCCGGGAGAAGCGTCGGGTCGGCCCGGAGGGTGCCAAGGGTGACGCGTTCCGGAGCGAGGGCGCGGACTTCCCGGATAAGCCGGGAATAGTCGTAGCCCTTGATCATCGGGTCCATCCGGACGCGGACGCGCCAGCCGCGCTTTTGCAGTTCGCGGGCCGCTTCGAGGCGTTCAGCCGGAGCGGCGGCGCCGGGTTCGTGATCGCGGGCCGCTTCCGGGGAGTTTATGGAAAAGCTGAGGATGATGTTCCGGGTCGGGGCGTGCTCCAGGAACGCGCCGCAGTGGCGGAGCCCGGCCTTCGTGACGACGAGGAGGGTGTGGGGACGGCCCTTTTTCTCGGCGTGCTCCCGCATGTATTCGATAAGGCCGGCCCAGAGGGGACGCTCGTTTTCAAACGAGAGGGAGTCGGTCATGTTTCCGGAATTGGCCAGGTACGTTTCGAGACCGTCCTGCCGGATCCATTCGCCAAGCTCGCGGTAGAGCTTGTCCGAATCGTCGAACACGCGGCGCTCCTTCCGGTTGTATTCGATGTCGCGGAGGAAGCAGTAGCTGCAGTTAAAATTGCAGCCACGGGCGTGGTCGAACAGGTAGAAGTTCGGGCAGACCGTCGCCACCGGCGTACTGCGGAGAAGCTCGATGTATTTCTCCGGATTGGCGCAGTGGGGCGCGGGCGTATGGGTATCCATGAGGTTTCTCCTGGCTCGTATTTTGACGCCGACCGCATCGTGTTCCAGAGGCGGTTCCGGGCGAAAAACGCTGCAAAAAACGTCGGTTCCCGAATCCGGGCCGACCGACGCTTGGAAGACGCATAATTAAATATAATGTCACCAAATGGCGCGGATCAGGCGCCATCGCCGGTCAAGGCCGACGATTCGTGATCGTCTCGCAGTATTTACGTGTTTTTCGACATTCCCTTTATCGTGGTGCCGCGAAGGAAGTCCGTGTCCGCCATGCGCTTCTTGCCCTCTGGTTGGACAACGGCGAGGCGGGCCGGGCCGTCCCGGGTCATGACGACAAGCCCCGCCTTCGCGTCCGCCTGGACAATGCCGCCGGGTGCGACAGTTGCCGCCGACCCGTCGGCCCGGACCATGGCGCCGACATTGACCCGGAGCGGTCCCCGGTTTGTCTCGAAAACGGTGAAGGCCTGCGGCCAGGGCTGGAAGGCCCGGACCCGGCGCTCGATTTCCGCAAATGGTCGGGACCAGTCGATGCGGCCGTCCTCTTTCGTGAACTTGGGCGCCCGCGACGCCTGGCTGTCGTCCTGAACCTGGACGACGGCGCTATCGTCGGCGATGGCCTGGACGGCCCGGACCATGAGGGCGGCTCCGGCCGGGGCGAGTTTTTCCAGATAGCTGCCACTGGTGTCGTCGTCCGAAATGGGCAGTTCCACCCGGTCGATAACGCCGCCGGTGTCGAACTTTTCGTCCAGCCGGAACACGCTGGCGCCGCTGACCGATTCTCCGGACAGGATTGCCCACGGCACCGGTGCCGCGCCCCGGTAGGCGGGGAGAAGCGAGGCGTGGAGGTTGACAAAGCCCTTTCGGGGAACGGCGAGGAGCGGCTTCCCGATAAGGTGACCGTAGGCGACGACAACGGCCAGTTCCGGTTCGAGGGCACGGAGTTCGGCCTCGAACTCCGGGGTGTTCGGTTTGACCGGCGTCGTGACGGCGAGGCCGTGCTCGGCCGCCCGCGCCGCCAGGGGCGTCGGCCGCACTTTGCCGCCGCGGCCGGAGGGCCGGTCGGGCTGGCTGACCACCGCCGGGATGTCGTGGCCGGCGGCGAGGAGGGCATCGAGGGTCGGGATGCCGAATTCGCCGCTGCCGAAAAAGACGATGCGCATTGTACTATAACACTTTCGTATTCCACGCAGGCGTCAAGAACCTACGCTACCAGCCCTCGACCCAAAGGGAACGCCTTGACGTTAATGTCGACAAATTTCGGTTTGACGCATTCGGCAATGGCTTTTTCCCAGAGCGATTCCGGGAAGTCGAGGGCGGTGGACAAGGCGCCGACCACCACGAGGTTGTTCACCTTCGGGTTGCCGAGGGATTCGGCGGTGCTGGCGGCGTCGATGTATTTCAGGTTCTTGAACGTCCGCTTGAGCCGGTCCTCGATATCGTCCGGGTAGACGCCGATGCCGGACGACACCGTCGTCGGAATAAGGCGGAGCTTCGACACGACGGCGACGCCGTTCGGGGTAAGAAAATGGGAGTAGCGGAGCGCTTCCATCTGCTCCAATGAAGCGAGGACGACGGCGCCAAGGGGCGAGAGGAGCGGGCTGTGGACCTTTTCCCCGAAGCGGATTTCCGCCACCACCGAACCGCCGCGTTGGGCCATGCCGTGGACTTCGTTTGTCTTGACGTCGTTGCCGGCCAGGAGGGCGGCGCGGGCGACTATGTTCGACGCCAGGAGAATGCCCTGTCCGCCGACGCCGGTGAGAAGAACGCTTTTAACAATACTCATTATGTCATCCAATCTGTTCGTCTAGAAGACCGTGGCCGGAACCGATACCTTCACGGCCACATCCGCGCGATTGCGCAAGGAGGCCGTGTTCGCCGTCGGACCGTACCGCACGGGGCGGCACCCGGTCGGCGGCGCACCATCCGCCTCAGGTCAGGGCCCGTTCCTTTTCCAGTTCGTCCCGGTAAATAGCGCCGAACTTGCACATCTGTTTGCAGATGCCGCAGCCGACGCAGGCGTCCGGGTTGACAAACGGCTGGCGGTCGATGGCCTCGAGGGCGGGACAGCCGATTTTCAGGCAGGCGCTGCACTTTTTGCAGCTCTCGACCTTGACCTGGTATGGTTTCCCCAGCGTCTTCTTCTCGGCGAGAAGGCACGGCGCCCGGCTGATTATGACGGACGGGCCGTTGTATTCAAGTTCTTCCTTGAAGGCCTGGATCGTCTCCGCGATGTTGTACGGGTCGACGATGCGGCAGCGTTCGATGCCGCAGGCCTTGACCATGCCTTCAATCGACACCGCCACGGTCTTGTCGCCCATGAGGGTCTTGCCGGTGCCGGGGTGGTCCTGGTGGCCGGTCATGGCGGTGGTCCGGTTGTCGACGATGACGATGACGACATTCGACTTGTTGACGGCGACGTCGAGGAGGCCGGTTATCCCGGAGTGGAAAAACGTCGAATCGCCGACCATGCCGACGACCTTCGCTTCGCCCGCCTTCGCCATGCCGTGGGCGACCGAAATGCCGCCGCCCATGCAGAGGATGGTGTCGAGGCGGTTCAGGGGCGGCATGACGCCGAGGCTGTAACAGCCGATGTCGCCGCAAACCACCACGTCCGACCACTTGCCGAGGGCGGTGAAAACGCCCCGGTGCGGACAGCCGGCGCACAGCACCGGCGGCCGCTGCGGCAAGTCCGACGCGGCCAGGGGCGGCGCCACGAGGGTGTCGTCGGCGCCGGTGATGCGTTCCCGCACCGTGTGGAGCCGGTCCGGCGTCAGTTCGCCAATGCCCGGGACGAGGTTCCGGCCTTCGCAGGTGATGCCGAGGGAGCGGACGTGTTCTTCGATAAATTCATCCAGTTCTTCGACAATAAGGAGGCGCTTCACCTTGGTGGCGAATTCGCGGATCAGCGAATCCGGGAACGGATAGCTCCAGCCCAATTTCAGGACGCTCGCCTCCGGGAATACCTCCCGGACATACTGGTAGGCAATGGACGACGTGATAATCCCGATCTCCGGCGAGTGCATTTCGATGGGATTGAGCGGGCTCATTTCGGCGCCGGTCCGGAGGTCGTGGAGCCGTTCCTCGACCCGGATGCGCATCTTCCTGCCCCAGGCCGGGAT
>JAJBTL010000443.1:0-7881 GCA_020860865.1 Planctomycetota bacterium
GCGTTTCGGTAGAATGGTTCTTTTTGCGCCCGGTGAGGCTCCCCACTCGAGAAGGTAAAACATTCCATGAAACACGTCCACCTCGTCCGCCACGGCGAACCGGAAGCGGGATACACCCGCCGTTTTCTCGGACGAGTCAATCCCGGCCTGTCCCCGGAAGGGGTGCGGCAGGCGGAAAGCATCGCCGCCCATCTCGCCACCCTCGCGCCGGACAGAATTCTGACGAGCCCGCTCCGCCGCGCCGCCGACACCGCCGACGTCATCGCCGCCGCCTGCGGCGTTCCGGCCGAACGGGACGACCGGCTCCTCGAAATAGATTTCGGCCAGTTGGAAGGCCTCACGTTCAAGGAAGCGTCCGGCCAGTACCCGGGCATCACGGACAGTTGGCAAGCCTTGGCCGGCGACTTCAGTTTTCCCGGCGGGGAAAACTTCCGCGACTTCGACAACCGGGCCAAGGCCATGGCCGATTTCGTCACCGAGGCGCCGGAGAAGAACATCCTCCTCGTCGCCCACGGCGGCATCCTCCGGGGCGTCCTCTGCCACCTGTTGGCGGTGGAGGCGGACGGCCCGCTCCGCTTCCGGCTCGCCTACGCGGCCTTGACGACGGTTATAGTCTACGACGACGCCGGCGCGGTCTTGACCGGGTTCAACCTCGGCCACCGGGTGACAAACCTGCCATAACGACGCGGGCGTCATTGCCATAACAAAAAAAACCGCCATCCGATTTCAGGAATGGCGGTTTTTTAATTGATGATGTTAAGGTTCGGGAAACGACAGCGTGATCGTAATCCGGCCTAGATTTTCCCAACCAGATCAAGGCCCGGCTTCAACGTCTTCGCACCCGGGCGCCACTTGGCCGGGCAGACCTCGCCACTGTTCTGGGCGACGAACTGACTGGCCTGGAGGCGGCGGAACAGCTCATCCGCGTTCCGGCCGACACTTCCGGACGTCACTTCGTAGGCGACAATTTTCCCTTCCGGATTGACGATAAAGGTGCCGCGCTCCGCCATGCCGGATCCCTTGATATAGACCTTGAAATTCTTCGCCAGGACGTGGGCCGGATCGCTTAGCATGGGGAAACGGATTTTCTTGATCGTCTCCGACGTGTCGTACCAGGCCTTGTGGGTGAAATGGGAATCGGTGGAAACGGAGTAGATTTCGCAGCCCGCCGCCTTGAAGTCGTCGTACTTGTCGGCCAGATCCTCGAGTTCGGTCGGGCAGACGAAGGTGAAGTCGGCGGGGTAGAAAAAGAAGACGGCCCATTTGCCGAGGACGTCGTCCTTCGTGACGGTCTTGAAGTCGTTGTCGTGGAAAGCCTGTACTGAAAAGTCGCGTATTTCCTTATCAATCATGGACATGGTGTGCTTCTCCTTTGAGACGCGCACCGGACGGAAGGCCGGCGCGAACCGCATTTCCCCTACCCGTCTCGCGGACTTTCGTCCGTGAACCATCGTAGCGGCGCGGACGGCCGTTGTCAACGTATATTTTACCACTCAAACATTCGCCGGCGTCGCTCCTTGCCGGTGTCACTCCGTGCCCGACGCCGCCCCTGCGTCCGGGGCGTCTTCCACTTCGCCTTCACTCAGGATCTCCTCGACCGACTGCCTCAGGCCGGCGTTGAAGATATCCAGATCCTTTCGGGCCTGCGCCGCCAGCGGGTTACCGGTCTGTTCGTAACCATCCAGGCGCTTTTCGAGGAATATCCGGTTCCACAACGGGTTCGGCTCGAACTCCCTGACAATCACCGTTTCCAGATGATCCGGCGACAGGTTGACGGCGATATTGAAAAGGGTCTGCTTCCGGGTCAGGTTGGCGAGGCTCAGCTTGAACCGGTCGCCAAGGGCGCGGAGGAGGCGTTCGCCGTACCGGACATCCTGCTGGGCGACGAGCTGCGCTATCTTGAAGCTTTGGTCCAGGGCTACTTTCAGTTCCCACGGGCGTTCCCGGAGGATGGCGTAGCCACGCTCAAGTTCGGTTGTCGCCGTCTCCCAGTCTCGACTGAAAACGGCGAGACGGGCCCGGACAAAGGCGGCGGAAGCCGGCCACCAGTCTTCGAACCCGGGGATCTGCTGGAGGGCGGCATCGTCGCCGTTCCAGGCCAAACACTCAGCCCGGGCCAGGCGTTCCAGCCGGTGCGGCGGCCTGACCGGGTTGAACGGGATCTGGAGGGCGGCAGCGTAATTCCCCGCCCGCCAGTGTTCCACCGCTTGGAGCCGGTCGCGGAGAGCGGCCGGGAAGTCGGAGCCGACATTCGGGGCCATCCCTTCGACAATATAGCAGAGGGCGCGGGACATGGCAGTCATCTCCGTGTCGACGCTGTCCGGTTGCCACTCGGGCGTCCCCTGCCCGCGTTTGACCGCGCTCTGGCGGAGGTCGGTCATGGAAAACCGGGTGACGCGGCCGACGGTCCGGGCATAGTCGTATTCGACCTTCATCAGGTCGTCCGTATTGATGCCGAGATCTTTTGATGCCACTATCTGATCGATAAAGGCGTCGGTGGCGATAAACCGGGAGAGGAACCCTTCGAGCCCGCTCATGGACCAGCCGATACGCATGGCGTCGGGGAACGGCGCGGTTTTGAGGCGGCGGGCGAGAAGGGCCGGGTCCGGAAGTTTCGTTTCCATCGAAGCGATAAACACGAGGTCGGCCATCTGCGAGTTCCAGCATTCGACGTGGGGAAACACCGTCTTCAACGTCGCCAGGATGCGGAACACCGTCTCCGTATCGATTTCGTAGGCCTGGCACCAACTGACGAACAGGCCGCCCGGGTTCAGCCGCGACCGCACCTCTTCGTAAAACTCCCGGGTAAACAGACTGGCGATGCCGGCCCGATACGGATTCGACGGTTCCGAGGCGATGACGTCATAACGGTCCGGCGTCGTGTTCAGAACCTCCCGGGCGTCGTTGAAGATGAGGCGGACCGCTTTGCCGTTTCTGACCTTGTCCATGACACTAACGTTGGCGTCTGTACAAAGGTCGGCCATGTGGATGATGGCGGGTTCGAGTTCGACCACGTCCACCCGTTCCATCGTGCGCACTTCGGACAGCCAGCCGGCAGTGCAGCCGGTGCCGAGGCCGACGACCAGGCTGGTCCGGGGACTTGGATGGAGCGCCGCTCCGATGAGTCCGCAAAGGATCTGCGTGCCCCGGTCGCCGATGACATTGCCGTCGCTCTTGCCGTTGACGAAAAAGGAATAGCCGTCGTCGTCGAGGATACCGACGGAACTCTCCACCCCTTCCGCCTCCCAGATGGTGGCGTCGCGGCGAAAATTGAACTGAAAGCGCACCTGTTCCATCGACGGAAATATCGCCACCCGCCCGGCGCCGACCGGCCTGTGACGCCAGGCCGCCGTCGGCCCGTTGGCGGTAAGGCAGGCAATGAGGAGGAGGACGACAATCGCCATGAAAACGGGCCAGCCTATCCGCCGGGTCCCGGCGGCGGTGACGGAATCGGCGCTCCCGGCCGGTCCGGCGCCGACCGGCGCGGCGGCCCGTTCCTTCCGGAACGACGATACGGCGAGGGCGAGGCCGACGACGGCAAGGATGAGGCCGGACAGTATCCAGCAGCCGGGGGCGGTCAGCCATGGCATCAGCCCGAAACCGCCGGCCAGGGACCCGAGGATGGCGCCGGCGGTGTTGAAAGCATAGGCGCGTCCGGTCTGCCTGCCGATGTTCCGGGCGCCTCGGCCCAGGAGGGCGATAAGGAGGGGAATTGGATTCCGGAAATGAACGCGGCCGGGAAGACGATGAGAATCGCCACCAGGAACCAGGCCCCGACCAGCCCGGCGAAACCGAGCGCCTTGAAGCTCATAAGCTGGGCCGTCACCGCCATCACCCAATCGCCGACGGCGTAGGGGATCATCATGAACAGCGCTTCCAGGAGGCAGGTGCCGGCCAGGAGGATGGCGGACGGCGTCCGCGCCTTCATGAGGAGGGGGTAGGCGGCGGCGCCGAGGCCGATACCGGCCAGGGCGACGGAGAGGATAAGGCCGAAGGTGTAGGTGGAGCCGCCGAGAATGGGCGCGAGCATCCGGTACCAGACCAGTTCCATAAGGAAAAAAGCGAAGCCGACCACCCCGGCCGTGACCAGGGCCAGCCGGTACGGAAGCGCGGCCGCCACCGGTTCATCAACGGGCCGGTCGCGGACGGGAGTGATGATTTCCGTCTTGGCGTTCGGGTCGACCGTGGCGTAGGTCCGGGCGACGACGGCGGCGCTGTCCGTGGCGTTCAGGCTGGCCGGGTCGTTTTCGGCCCGGGCGTCCCGGCGGCTCAGGTGGAGGGCGGCGAGGGCGACAACGATGTTAACGGCGGCGCCGATGTACAGGGTGGCGCGGGCGCCGTACTGCTCCATAAGAAAGAAGGTGGTCAGGACCACGCCAGTGAGAGACCCAAGGGTATTCACCCCGTACAGGACGCCGAGGCTCCGGCGGGCGCTGTCGGATTACCTGGTCACGGCTCTGACCACCGCCGGAAGCGTCCCGCCCATGAGGAAGGCGGGAATGCCGACGACGATGGCGGCAAGGAGCAGCCGGGCCAGGGTCGCGCCAAACGTTCCCAACACCATCATCCCGCCGGACGCCAGGTAGGCGTGGCGGGTGAGGTAGAGGAGGACGGGCGAGAACACCGCGAGAATGGCGATGGCGATTTCCAGTCTCCCGTACAACCCGAGAGGCCGCGCCTCCCGGTCGGCGCGCGGTCCGATGAACCAGCCGCCGACGCCGAGGCCGGCCATGAACAAGGCCGAGACCGCCGCCGTCGACGCGGTCGACGCACCAAACACGAGACGGAATTCGCGCATCCAGACCACCTGGTACGTCAATGCGGAAAATCCGGAACCAAACAACAACAAACACACCAAACGCTGCAGCATTCCCAACTCCTTGGAGAAACGGACAGCGGTGACGAGCATTTTACTGACGCACTGGAATTTAGTTTGGCTTATCCATACCCTAGACGCGCTCTTTAGGATTGGAAATGGCGGTTCCCGAATTCACAACTTGATTGGTAAACAGGGAACTTTCAGGCGCCAAAAATGCTCTTTTCGTACTCCACGCTACCGTACAGGGAAAACACCCTCACCATTTTCACCCTTGACCGTATAGGTAATACTTGATTTGGCGCGTAGTTGAAAGAAACAAATCAATAAATACCGCATTCACTCCCCCAAAGTTTATGCGCCAGCCGTCCGACAGCGGCACGGGCATCGCCGCCGGGCAACGACGACACCGTCACCACCGGCGCGGTGGGGAACTGGTGTCGCCATGGATCATCAGATATACCATTGGGTAAATCGCCCTTGTTCAGGATGACCGCGACCGCCCTGCCCGCCGCCGCCACCATGGCAGCCGGTTCCGGCTCCCACGGAACGGAACGGTCAACGACGAACCAGACCATCTCCGCCAGGGACAGCCGCGTCACGGCCCGGTCGCGGGCGGCCTGGCCAATTCCGTCCGTCTCGTCCCGGAGGCCCGGCAGATCGCCAAGCCATACCGCATAGCCGCCGACATCGACGAGTTCGTCCACGGCGTCTCGCGTCGCCCCGGCCTCGGCGTCGACAAAGGCCCGCTCGTATCCGGCGAGGGCATTGAGGAGCCTCGACTTGCCGGCGTTGGGTGCGCCGGCGAGGACCACCCGGTGGACAGCGAGGAGCCCGGCCGGCGGCGGCGTGCCGGTACGGAGGCTGTCCAGCACCGCCCCGGCCTGGGCCTCGGTGATGCAGGAGGAAAGGACGGTGTCGAGGAGGTCGTCCCGGAAGGCGAAATCGGCGCCGGCGATGGCGTCCGGCCGGAGTTCAACCGCCCCGGCCGCCTCGAGTCCGGCCCGCACCGCCTCGCGGACAGCCTGTCCGCCATGGGTCATGAGGACGCGAAGGCCTTGGGACGGCCTGGCCAGTATGACCTCGTCCACCACCCGGTCGCCATCCGGTTTGAACCATCCGTAGCGTAACTCCCGTTCCTTCAGCGGCTTGGCCGGATGGGAGGCTTTTTTTGGACCGACCCGGCGATCCGCCAGTGCCGCGAGGCGTTCCTCGCTGCCGTAGAGGGAAAAGATGCCGATAGCGCCGTCATTGATGGAACTTACGTTTATGTAATAGGTTACGTCTTGACAAGCCACATTGCCATCCTCTTCATGGATTAATAAAAATGTCCGTCCACCGCGTTCCGGTCCGCCTGAAATTGAAAATCAGGCCGGGATTTTCGCGTCGCCAGGACGATTTTGTCCGCTCGTTAGTCCCGTGACAATCCGCGTTTAAAAAAAATCGTCAACTCTGACCGTCGGCACCGGAGGGAATTTACTTGACTCACAATATACAGTGCTATAATAGGGAGCGTACTACTAGTGCTTGGTGTTTAGGCGTCCAGTCCGGCTCGGGGAAAGTAGGAAATGCCGGTCGCTGAACGCTTTAAATCGCCCACCGACGGCCGGTCGCGCCGAACGGCGGTACGGGGATTTTCCGGTCCGGCATAACCGGTCGGAAAAAGGCCGCGAAGGCGGTCGGGCGGTTTATCTCTGGGGGCTTTACCCGAAGAAATCCACCTAATTCCAGCGATCCCTCCAGGTCGCTGGTTGTTTATGGCCTTTCGGGTATTTTCGGTTTTTGTTGAAACCAGTCAAGCCGATTGTCCGGCGAGACGGCGAAAGCGCGCCGGAGGCGCGTTCCACACGAGGGGAGAAAGGGGCGACGATGCGCTGTCCTTTCTGTAAGCAGGATAATGACAGGGTGATAGATACGCGTCCGTCCGAGGACGGTTCCGCCATCCGGCGCCGGCGCGAGTGTCTTATTTGCAATAAACGTTTCACCACCCACGAGCGGCTGGAAGAGATGCCCATCCGCGTCGTCAAGAAAAACAACCGCCGCGAACCATTTGATCGGGCGAAAATCCAGAACGGCGTCATGCGGGCGGTGGAGAAGCGGTCCATATCCCTGGAGACGGTGGAACAGGTGGTCGAATCCATCGAACGCCAGGTTCTGGACCAGGCCGACCGGGAGGTGTCGACCCGCACCATCGGCGAACTGGTCATGGCCCGCCTCCGGGAGATGGACGAAGTCGCCTATGTCCGTTTCGCCTCGGTCTACCGGGAGTACCAGGCGCTGGACGAGTTCATCAAGGAAATCAGCACCTTCGACCCGGCCAAGAGCGGATTCAACGGCACCGGCAACGGTAAATAGTAAATAATGGTACAATAATACATATATATAGCGATGGTTTATCCTACGTTTTATCCTATGGAGAAAAGAATGTCTGGCATCAATCGGGTAGTGAAGCGGGACGGTATGGTCGTGCCGTTCGACAAGGGGAAAATTGCCGACGCCATATTCCTCTCGGCGCGGGCTGTCGGCGGCGAAAACCGCCAGATCGCCGAAGACATTGCCGAACTGGTTGTCTCGCTTCTGGAGAAACGCTATAACGCGGACAATCCCCCCGGTATCGAAGACATTCAAGACATGGTGGAAAAGGCCCTCATAGAAACGGGCCACGCCAAGACGGCCAAGGCCTACATCCTCTACCGCGACCGCCGGGCGCAGGCCCGTTCCCGCATGCGCGTCCGGAAGGATACCGCCCGTGGTTCCGACTCCACCGACATCCACCTTCTTGTCGACCCGGGTTCGCAGGCCGAGTACTTCGCCTGGGACACCACCCGTATCGCCAATGCCCTCGTCAAGGAGGCCGGGCTCGAACGTCTCGAAGCGAACTCCATCGCCCGGGCGGTGGAGAAGCGCGTCCTCGCCTCCGGCATCACCCGGATTTCCACCAGCCTTATCCGGGAACTGACGGACAACGAGCTGTTCGAGCGCGGCCACCAGAAGACTCTTGAGAAACAGGCCATCATCGGCTTGCCGAAATACGATATCGAGCAACTGATCATTTCGAAGTCGAA
>JAJBTL010000443.1:7891-9128 GCA_020860865.1 Planctomycetota bacterium
TCGAAAGAAAACTCGAACATCGCCGCCAACAACCCGGAAGCGATCAACCTCGCCATCGCTGAAACGGTCCTGAAACAGTACACCCTCCAGGAAGTGTTTTCCCCGGAAGTCGCCGACGCCCACCGGGAGGGTTCCGTTCACCTCCACGACCTCGGCTACCCGACCCGGGTCTACTGCTCGAGCCATTCCATCGAGTACCTGAAAAAGTACGGCCTGCAACTGGAAAACCTCGATACCAGTTCGGCCCCGGCCAAGCACGCCCGGACCCTGACCGGCCACCTGAACACCTTCCTCGCCTCCATGCAGGCGTACTACGCCGGCGCCCTCGGCGTCGCCTACATTAACATCATGTACGCCCCCCTTGTCGAAGGCATGTCCGACGTTGAGATGCGCCAGGAAGCGCAGCACCTTATTTTCTCGTCCAGCCAGAACGCCTTTTCCCGGGGCGGCCAGACCCTGTTCCTCGACTTCAACATCCACACCGGCATTCCCGGCTACCTGAAGAACATCCCGGCCATCGGCCCGGGCGGCAAATACCTCGACCGCACCTACGGGGACTTCGCGGAGACCGCCACCCGCTTCACCAAGGCCATGCTCGACGTCTGGCGGGACGGCGACCAGTACCACCACATCTTCGCCTTCCCGAAATGCGATTTCCACATCAACGCGGAAACGTTCGAGGATCCGAAACAGCTTGAAATTTTCCATTACGCCTGCGAAATCGCCGCCCTGAACGGCACGCCGTATTTCATCTTCGACCGGGACGAAGTCACCCTGTCGGCCTGCTGCCGCCTCCGGACCGTTATCGAAGACACCCACATGATCCGGCACCCGGAGTCGATGCGCTTTTGTGGCTTCCAGAACGTGACAATCAACCTGCCGCAGTGCGCCTACAAGGCCGGGCGCGGCAATTACCAGAAGGTCTTCACGGAAATCGAACGCTGCCTCGACATCTGCGTCAAGGCCCACCACGAAAAGAAGAAGTTCGCGAAAATCCTCATGTCCGGCCCGTCCATGCCCCTCTGGCAAATCGGCAAGGTGTCGGCGGACGGACGGCCGTATGTCGATCTCGACCAGGCCACCTATATCGTCGGCGTCATCGGCTTGAACGAATGCCTCGCCTACCTGACCGGCAAGGAATTGCACGACGACGACGAATCGCTCCGCCTCGGCATGAAGATCATTTCCCACCTCTATTTCTGCATCAAGGAAATGGGGGAAAAGCACGGCATGAAGA
>JAJBTL010000243.1 GCA_020860865.1 Planctomycetota bacterium
GATTGACCAGGTGACGCAGCACAACACCCTCTCCGCCAGCGAAACAGCCAACGCCGCCATGTCCCTCCTCCGCCAGGCCGAGGCCCTCCGGACCATGATGGAGCGCTTCCGCCTCCGGAACGGCAACTCGAGGGAACTCCTGATGCGGAGGAAAGCGGCGGAACGGGTCCGCGAACGCGCCGCCCAGGTGGAGGCGGAAAACCGTTTGCCCGGCGATTGGCAGCGTGCCGCACTCACGGGTGGCTATGAGGATGACGGATTTTTTAGTCATGTAAACAGGGAGTAACGGATTGGGTACTGAACCGCTGCAAATGCCGATCAAAACTAAGGCAGCGAATCCGCCCAATGCGAATGGGTGAAATTACCGTTCCGACCTGCCCTTCAGGACGTTGCAACGGACTATGTCTGGTCCGACCCTATAGGCGAGGAAAATTCTTCAACAGCGCCAGCTTCCGTTCCGAATTTCCGCAAAAAATGTTGTGGCATTCGCCGTTTTAGCCTACACTTCCTCGCGGGATTTTTATCCCGGCGAGGAATGCCATTTTTTTATGGTTATTGAGTGGCGACACGGTGAGAGCCACTTCTATTCGTCGCCTCATCTTACTACTATGTCACGGACAACATTATGAGCCTGAACGTCACCATCCCCGACACCTTCAATGGCCCGCTCGGGTTGCTGCATAGCCTGATTCTTCGGGATGAAATCGATATTTACGACATTCCGATAGCCCGCCTGACCAACAGCTACCTGGAAGAAATAAAGAAGCTCGACATAATAAACGTCGACGAGGGCGCCGAATTCCTCGACCTCGCCTCCCGCCTTCTGGAAATCAAGCTCCGCATGCTCATTCCCCCGGAGGAGCGAGAGGACGAAGAATCCGACGAGGACGACGATTTCGACCCGCGCGGCAGTCTGGTCGAGGCGTTACTCGAATACCGCCGCTTCAAGGACGCCGCTCGCCTCCTCGGCTAACTGTCAGAGGAACAGTCTCGACGCTTCCCCCGGGTGGCGCCGAGAATCGAGTTCCGGCTCGTCGGCGAGGACAACCCGGACGGCGTCGACTGCCTTGACCTCCTGGCCGCCTTCCAGTCGATGCTGGACAAATTGTCCGTTCCCGACGTTATCACGACGGAAGAGGTGCCTATTTCCGTCCGTATCGAACAGATTCAAACCGTCCTTATGGAAAAAGGCCAGGCGCGGTTTTCGTTTCTTCTGGCCGGTATTCCGAACCGCCAGGAGATGGCCGGCTTCTTTATCGCCGTTCTCGAACTGATCCGCCAATGCCGCATCACGGCCAGGCAAACCGACGATTTTTCCGACATCATTATTGAACCACGCGAACCGGCCGCAGTGGCGCGGGAAGTGCCCCTGGTTCTCCGCGTCCGCTCCATCCCGTCGTTCCCGCTGGCTTTTGGCCGGGTCGTCCGCCGAACGGCCGGGACTGCCGGTCGCCGCTCCCCCGCCCCGGTCGTCCCGTTCTCGACCATCCCCGGCCGTCCGGCCGGTTGTCCCGGTCGCGGCCACCGCCGGCCGACGCCACCCCGGTTTTCCCTGACGCTTCGCGGCATGGCGACAAGGAGACGGTCATGATGAATGCCAGTTCCGACGTCCCAGAGGGCGATGTCAGCGTCATCATTCCCGCCGCCGGCAGCGGCGAACGTATGGGCGCGGGACCGCGAAAGCCGTACCTGACCATCGGCGGCGAGCCCATACTTCTCCGCACCTGCCGCCGCCTGCACGAGTTGACCGACGTCTTTGAAATCGTCGTAGTCGCCCACCCGGGCGATATCCAGGAATTACAGAAGGACCTATGGGACGATCTCCACGCGGTCGGCGTCGAATTGATTGTCCCGGGCGGCCAGTCCCGGGCGCAGTCGGTGTGGAACGGCCTTGAAGTGGTATCGGCGAAGGCGGAAGTGGTGGCGGTTCACGATGCGGTCCGGCCGTTCTTTTCCCTCGATACCATGCGGGCGCTCATCTCCACCGCCCGCCGGCGCGGCGCCGCCGTTCCGGTGTCGCCGTTCCTGGACACGCCGAAACGGCTGGAGGGCGACAAAATTCTCGAAACCGTGTGCCGGTCCGGCCTGGTCCGCACCGGCACACCGCAGGTGTTCCGGTCCGACCTCCTTATTGAAGCATACGAATACCGCCTGCGGACCGGTGAATTGTCGGACCGCATCACAGACGACTCGCAGTTGGTGGAAGCGATGGGTGCCGAAGTCGCCGCTGTTCTGGACAGCGAGTTTAACATCAAAATCACCTCGCCGACCGATCTCCGGCTGGCCGAGGCGTTGCTGGCTTCCGGGCTGGTGGAGTGACAGGGCTGGTGGAGTGACAGGGAAGGTGGATTCGAGATACTTTGGCGAACTACATTACGGCACTCAAAGTAGCCATTAATCGTTAAGTTTATTCATTATCCCTGGATAAATAAATTTCTGGCATTTACTTCTCGCCTGAAACTTACCGAATCATATAAAGAAGGGCCGCGACGGTTTTTCCGTCGCGGCCCTTCCTCCATTGTATGGTTATATCGCCGGTTATTCCGCGTCTTCGTCAGTATCAACGCCGGCGAACAGCGCGTCGGTGAATTCCTTGGCGTTGAACGGCGCGAAGTCGTTTTCCTTTTCGCCGACGCCGATAAACTTGATGGGTAGCTGGATTTGTCGGTTGATGGCGATGACGATGCCGCCCTTGGCGGTGCCGTCGAGTTTTGTCAGAACGAGGCCGGTGACGCCGACGCCTTCGGTGAACACCTTGGCCTGCGACAGGGCATTCTGGCCGGTGGTGGCGTCGAGGACGAGAAGGACCTCGTGGGGAGCGCCGGGTATCTTCTTAGCCGCCACCCGGTGGATTTTTTCAAGCTGCTGCATCAGGTTCGCTTTGGTGTGGATGCGGCCGGCAGTGTCCACGAGGACGTAATCCGCTTTCCTGGCGATGGCCGCCTCACAGGCGTCGAACACCACGGCGGCCGGATCGGCGCCGTCGCCGTGACGGACAATGTCCACCCCGACCCGGTTGGCCCAGATATCAAGTTGTTCCCCGGCGGCGGCCCGGAAGGTGTCGGCGGCGGCGAGGATAACTTTTTCGCCGCGATCCTTCAGGTAGCGGGCCAGTTTGGCGGTGGTCGTTGTCTTCCCCGTCCCATTGACGCCGACCATGAGAACCAGGGTCGGACCGTCCGGATTCCGGGCGAGGATGGAGGCCTCTTCCGTACTGAGGCCGATGGAGAGCATGTTTTTCAGGAAGTCGAGAATGTCCTCGGCCTTTTCGATTTCCTTTTTCTTGAACTTGACCCTGATCTCCTCCACCACCTCGGCGGCGAGACGCGGGCCGACGTCGGCCAGGACCAAACGCTCTTCCAGTTCGGACAGGAGTTCCTCGTCCACCCGCCGGCCGATGCGGAAGACGTCCTTTACGTCCATGAAGAGAATGTCGCGGGTCTTTTTCAGGCCCGAACGGATCTTGTCGAAAAACCCCATTGTTACCCTTTCCTCGCCGTGGCGAGATCGTGGAGCGGCCACAGGACGTCAACCGGAACCCGGGCCGCGCCGATATCCGGGCCGTCGCCCGGCGCGTGGAAGTCGCTTCCCCCCGAAACGAGCAGTTCATTGTCCCGGCAATACCGGAGCAACCTGGCGATGGTCTCCCCGCCGTGCTTCGGGTGGTAGACCTCGATGCCGTCGACGCCAAGCTCGCGGAACCGGTCGATTTCCCTAAGCCAGCCGCTGACGCCGGGATGGGCCAGGATGGCGACGCCGCCGAGATCCTTCGCCAGTGCCACCCCTTCTCCGACCGGGAAGCGGGTCTTGGCGATGTGGATTGGACCGTCGTCGTACAGGTAGCGGGCGAAGGCTTCGTTGACGCTCTTCACCACGCCCTTGTCCACCAGTGCCCGGGCCAGATGCGGCCGGCCATAGACGCCGTCCTCCACCGGCAAATCAGAGAGGGCGATGTCGATGCCCCGGTCGGCGAGGCGGTCGAGCATGCCCTGCATCCGGGTCTCGCGGAATCCGGACAGATCGGTAATCCGGTCGATAAGCGGCGACTCCGGGTCGGCGAACAGGGACAGGATATGCGCTTCGTTCCCGTCCAATTCGCAGGACAATTCGATTCCCACCACCGGTTCGATGCCGTGCCGCCGGCAGGCTTCGACCTTTTCGGCTGTTCCCGCCATGGTATCGTGATCGGTAATTGCCAGGGCGGTGACATTGTTATGCTTTGCCCTGACCGCCAATTCTTCAGGGGTGAGGCGGCCGTCGGAAAAGACGCTGTGGACATGCAGGTCGATGGACGCGTTCCGGGGCATCAGGACTCCCGCCCGGACGGACGGCCCATGCCGGCCAAACGATCGGCGATGCCGTTCACGAAGGCGCCGGACTCCTTGTCGCCGAAGCGCTTCGCCAATTCCACCGCCTCGTCGAGGATGACGTTCCGGGGCGTATCGCCCTGGCGGAGCTCGGCGGCGGCGATACGGAGGACGTTCCGTTCGATAACCCCCATGCGGGAGAGTGACCAATTGCTGGCCGCAGAGGAAATGGCGGCGTCGATGGTGTCCTGATTTTTTTCGACGTACCGGATAAGGACGGAGGCGAACTCCTCCGCCTCGTCCTGATGCGGATCGTCCCGGTCAAATACAAAGCCGCTGTCGCCACCGGCGGCATTTTCAATAACGGCGCGGCGCTGGGTCTGGAAAAATTCGCCAGGCGATTCGACATCCCGGTACCCGTTCATGTCGGTCATAAACAGATACTGGAGGGCAAGGCGTCTTCCCACGCTTCGTGGTCGCATGCTAATCCTTGGTTCACGTTGGGGCTTGAACGCTCGACGCGTTCCGGTTCATAAATGGGACGACGCCCGGCGCGACACCGTGCCGGGCTACCTTGACGTTGCCAAAAGTACGGCGTTACGTGGTGGCTTTCCGCCTATTTCAGTTCCTTGAACAGGTTGTGCATTTCGATGGCGGTCATGGCGCCGTCAAAACCTTTGTTCCCGGCCTTGGTGCCGGCGCGTTCGATAGCCTGTTCAATGGTGTCCGTCGTCAAGACGCCAAACACCACCGGAATCTTGGCGTCGAGGGACAGGTAGCCAAGACCCTTGGCGACTTCGGCCGCGACATAATCGAAATGCGGCGTCGAACCCCGGATGACAGCGCCGAGGGCGATGACGGCGTCGAACTTGCCGGACTGGATGGCGGCGCGGCAGGCGACCGGAATTTCAAAAGCGCCAGGGACGCGGATAATCGTGGTGTCGTCATCGTTGGCGCCGTGCCGGTTCAGGGCGTCGACAGCACCTTCCACCAGCCGTTCGGTGATGAACGAGTTGAAACGGGCGACGACGATGGCGGTCTTCATGCCGGCGGCGGTGAGGTTGCCGCTTATTTCCTTGGCCATTTCCTTATTCTCCATTATGGGGTTTACCCCTGAATTTTTTCGCTGGTTAAGTAGTGTAAAGAAAATCCGTCAAACTGGCTGCACGTCCTATGCCTGGAATCGTCCGCTCGGGCGACGGCAGCCTTCTTCGACAAAATCGCCGGGCAGCATGTGACCGAGTTTTGTCCGCTTCGTCTCCAGATAGTGCTTGTTGGCGCTGTGGGGCGGCATGGCAATCGGCACCCGTTCCACCACTTCCAGGCCATAGCCGGACAGGCCTGATATTTTTTTCGGGTTGTTCGTCAGGAGCCGAAGTTTTCGCGCCCCGAGATCGGAGAGGATCTGGGCGCCAAGGCCGTAATCACGCAGATCCGCCGGGAAACCGAGGGAGACGTTTGCCTCGACCGTGTCCATGCCCTTGTCCTGCAGGGCGTAGGCGCGGAGCTTGTTTCCAAGGCCTATTCCCCTGCCTTCCTGTCGCATATACACTATAATGCCGCGCCCTTCGTCCTGAATCTGCTTCATCGCCGCCTGGAGCTGTTCGCCGCAGTCGCACCGGTTCGAATGGAACACGTCGCCGGTCAGGCATTCCGAATGGACGCGGACGAGGAGCGGTTCGTCAATACCGGGCGCGCCGGGATAAATTTCGTCGCCGACGGTAAGGGCGAGGTGGGACTCGTTCTGCACTTCTGAATGGTAGTCGTGGAGGAGAAAATGGCCGTAATCGGTCGGCAACTCCACCGTCGTCACGCAGGTGATGAGCTTTTCGGTACGGCGCCGGTATTCGATTATCTGCGCGACCGAAAGGAGCTTCATGTTATGTTTTTCGCAGAATTGCTCGAGTTCGGGTAACCGGGCCATGGTGCCGTCGTCGTTCATGATTTCGCAGATAACGCCGGCCGGCCGCAGTCCGGCCAGAGTCAGGAGATCGATGGAGCCTTCGGTTTGGCCGGTCCGGACCAGCACCCCGCCCGGCCGCGACCGGATGGGCTGGACATGGCCGGGACGCACCAAATCGGCGGCGGTGGCGTCGGGCCGGGCGGCGACATTGCAGGTATGGGCCCGGTCGGCGGCGCTGATGCCGGTGCTGACGCCGTGCGCCGCTTCGACCGTCACGGTGAAAGCGGTGCCGAGGCTGGCCTGGTTTTCCGTCACCATTTGCGGAAGGTTAAGGCGGTCGCAACTCTCCGCGTCGAGGGTCAGGCAGATCCACCCCTTGGCGTGGGTCGCCATGAAGTTGATGCCGTTGGCATCGATCAATTCGGCGGCCGCGACCAGGTCACCTTCGTTTTCCCGGTTTTCGTCGTCGACCAGCACAACCATACGGCCGGCCTTCAATTCTTCAAGCGCTTCCGGCACTGAGCAAAATTCCATGTCTGTTCCTTCCAAACGTATCTGTCATGTTACGCCGCTTCGCGGCACGCCGTATTTCGGCACTGGTGAACTGCACGGTTTGGTACCGCATTGCTACGGCAAAATCGCTACGATAGTCGCAAACCAGTTATTTTCCGCCGCCACTAAAACCGGTTCCATCGCCACCGTAATCAGGCGGCGTTCTGTATTTTCATCGCTTCCACAGCGCTGTCAACCGGTTGGGCTGGTCGTGCGCGAATCGTGATGATGAAAAGGTCATTACCAATTTCGCCATGTATCGTTACGTCTTCGTCACACCTTAAGGCGCGCCGGCAAAACAAACCGGCTGATACTTTCGTACAACGCCTTGGCGACGGTAAAATCGGCATGGTGCAATCCCGGCGCCGGCGCCAGTTCCACACAGTCCATCGCTATCACCCGGGCTTCTTCCGCCGTAATGGCCATAATGCGGATAAGCTGGCGCCAGGTCAAACCATCCGGTTCCGGCGTGCCGGTCGCCGGTACAATGGCCGGGTCAAGCCCGTCCACGTCAAAGGTGAGAAACACACGCTTGCCGGCGACGCGCTTCCGGAATTCGCGGCGCCATTCCTTCGACCCGTGCATGTCCCAGGCGTACCAGGTCCGAATCCGGGGGCGGGCCTTCCGGCCGGACTGGGCCCGGGCATAGTCGGCCTGATCCTTCGAAGTAGAGCGGATGCCGAGCTGGAGGATTTCCCGGCACTGCGGCAACTCGGCGATGCGGCGGACAACCGACGCGTGACTGAGCGGATCGTCCTCATAGCTGTCGCGGAGATCGGCGTGGGCATCGATATGGACCAAGGTAAAACTTCCGATCGTCTCGGCGACGGCCTTGGCCATGCCGAGGCTGGCGGTGTGTTCGCCGCCAAGGCCGACCACCAGTTTTCTCGCCGCCAGATGTTTCGCCGCTTCGTCGCGAATGGCGTCGATGGCTTTGGCCGGATCCGGCTTGCCGCCGTTCTCGGAGAACACGGCAGGGACCGGCAGCGTATGAATCCCGTAACGCATGGCCGGCTCGTCGTCGCGCCGGGGATCGTACAGTTCAACCTGCTGCGACGCGGTGAGTATCGCAGCCGGGCCACCGGCCGTCCCGCCGCCGTAACTGACCGACGCCTCCAACGGCATGGGGAGAATTACCACCCGGGCGCGGTCGTATCCGCTCGCCTCTTCCGGGAGATCGAGAAAAGCGCCAGGGTTGTGCGGCGGTTTGGTGTCCGCCTTTTTCCGGTTCTGCTTCGTGGCGGCTTTTGCCATTGGCTTCTCTCTATTGGCCAAGCACGTAGGCGGAAACGAGGGGCGCGACAATGGTGGCGTCCGACTCGATAATGAAGGACGGCGTGGTGACGTCGAGCTTTTCCCAGGTGATTTTTTCGTTCGGAACCGCGCCGGAATAACTGCCGAAGCTGGTGGTGGAATCGCTTATCTGGCAGAAATAGCCCCACAGCGGCACGTCCAATTCCATGTCCTGACGAAGCATCGGCACGACGCAGATGGTGAAGTCGCCGGCGATGCCACCGCCGATTTGGAAAAAGCCGATGGACGTATTTTCCGACGTTTCCTTGTACCACTCCGCCAGCATCATCATGTATTCAATGCCAGTGCGGACGGTGTGGACGTTCTTTATTTCTCCGGAAATGACGTGGCTGGCATAAATGTTCCCGAGGGTCGAATCTTCCCAGCCGGGAACGATAATCGGGATGTTCTTCTCGGCCGCGGCCAGCATCCAGGAGTTTTTCGGATCGATCTGGTACGACTTCTCCAGCTTGCCCGAGAGAAGAAGGCGGTACATGACTTCGTAGGGAAACAGGCGCTCGCCTTTCCGGTCCGCATCTGTCCAGATTTCCAGCACTTCGTTTTCGATGCGGCGAATCGCCTCCGCTTCCGGAATGCAGGTGTCGGTGACGCGGTTCAGGTGGCTGTCCAGGAGCTTTTTCTCGTCTTCCCGGGACAGGTCCCGGTAGTGCGGCACCCGGACGTAATGATCGTGGGCGACGAGGTTGAAAATGTCTTCCTCGAGGTTGGCGCCGGTACAGGAGACGGCGTGGATTTTATTCTGACGGATCATTTCCGCTAGGCTGATGCCGAGTTCCGCCGTGCTCATGGCGCCGGCCATGGCCAGAAGCATTTTGCCGCCGTTGTCCAGGTGATCGGTATAGGCCTGGGCGGCGTCGACCAGGGCGGCGGCGTTGAAATGGCGGTAGTTGTGTGTAATGAAATCCTTGATGTGACCCATTGTATCCTCCTCCATCCTCCCCCAAACGGAATGGCCGGAGACCGCCCGGTCCCCGTCTCCTTCCAATA
>JAJBTL010000166.1:0-1881 GCA_020860865.1 Planctomycetota bacterium
ATGCCGCGCCGCGATGGTTGCGCCTATTCTCTCCCGCGCTCCATCGAGGCGGCCCGCTACGCCCTTACCCGGGCCAAGTCCGAAGCGGCCCAGCACCGCCGTGACCGGGAAAAAGCGGCCCAGCTCCAGGTCCTTCTCTCTTCCACGGACGACGGCATTATCACAATTGATCGCCGTGGCCACATAACCGCGTACAATCGTATCGCTGAAAGCCTTCTCGGCGTATCGGCCCTCCAGGCCCTGAACGCCCCCTCGATACCATCCTGCCGGACGACTCGTTCGGCGGACATTCGCCGCTCCACGGCACGGCCTCGGCTGTCATCGACCGAAACGGCAGGAAAATCGCCGTGAAAAAGACCGGCGTTCTTATGGGACAGCAGGTCATGGGGCACGTGGTGACATTACGTGGGTGCGCCGTCGGCGACTAGCGCGGCGGCGTCCTGGGACGACGGGGTGAGAGTGTGGTCGTGTCCGCACACTCTAGGCGAAGTTGTAACTTTCACGGTAGTGGTAAATAAACCATGCCGACATAAAGAACGACACCAGTTCCGCCACCGGCACCGCCAGCCATATACCGTCCGTTCCCAGGAACAACGGGAGAACGGCCACGCCAAGGGCGATAAACACAAACGACCGCATGAACGACAGGAGGGCGGATATTTTTCCGTTCGACAAGGCGGTGAACAGGGCCGAGGCGAAGATGTTGAACCCCATGAACAGGAAGCTTATAGCGAAGAGTTTGAATCCCCGCAGGGCATAGCCGTACACCGGCGACTCCACCGGCGTGAAGATGGAGACAATCCCGCCCGCCAGCACATACGACATGACAAACGCGCCGACGGAGCAGGCCGCCACTATGGTCAGGCTGTTCCTGAACATCCGTTGCAGGCGGAAGGTGTCCCCCTTCCCGTACTGGTAACTGATAAGCGGCGACACACCGGTGGAATACCCGAAATACACCGCCCCCAAGAGGTATTCCGCATAAAGGACGATGGTGATGGCGGCGACGCCGTCGACGCCGAGGTGGTTCATCATGATGATATTGAAGAGGTAGGTGATGATGGCAAGGGACAGGTTCGTCACCATTTCGGACGAACCGTTGACGGCGCTTTTGAAAAGCACCTTCCGGTCGAACGATGGCCGGGCGAAGCGGAGGCCCGGCTTTCCCCGCCTGGCGAAATGCCAGACGCCGAGGAGGCAGGGAACGGTGTAGCCGATGCCGGTCGCCAGGGCGGCGCCGCCGATGCCCATGCCAGCGGCTTCAATTAGGGCATAGTCGAGGACCATGTTGAGAACGCCACCGACGACAACGACGGCCAGGCCATAGCCCGGGCGGCCGTCCACCACGAAGAAGTTGAGGAATGCCATCTGGACAACCGCCATCGGGACGAAAAACAACAGAACAAAGGCGTAGTTGTGGCAGAGGTGGTAGATTTCCGGACTGGCGCCGAGAAGGCGGATAATCCAGTCCAGTTCGAGAAGGCCGACGCAGGTGACGGCGAGGCCGAGAACGGCGCTCACCAGCATGAGAAACGTGAAATCCGCCTTGGCCCGCCTCGGTTCGCCCTGACCGATGCGGCGGGCGACAATGGCTGACCCGCCGGTTCCTATCATGATGCCGATGGCGAGGTAGACGTTGACGAGGGGATAGACGATATTGACGGCGGAGAGAGCGTCGGTGCCGATGAGGCGGGAGACGAAAGCGCCGTCGACCATTGTGTACAACGCCATAAAGACCAGCATGACAATGGTCGGCCAGGCAAATGCGCACAGCGCGCCAAAATCGTACCGTCCGGACAAATTGTTCGCCATCCGCCACTCCCCGTCACCCTTCCGTTCATCATGCCGGACCGCCCTGCCCGGCGTTACGGCCCATTCCAA
>JAJBTL010000166.1:1891-3177 GCA_020860865.1 Planctomycetota bacterium
CGGTTCCACTGCCCGCCTCCGGACACGCCTTACGCACGCCGGCCCGCCATCCTAACCTGTCGCGACGACACGGACGGCATGCAGAAAGTCCTCGGAACGAGGGGCGTCGGAACCGGTTTGTTTTGAATGTTTCTCCATTCAATTACCGCACTTATAGAGTTTTGGAATACCGGCTCTCCTGTGGCTGTCAGGGCTCGGCTATGGTCCATCTGACTGTCAACCCCTTTACCTACACACAGCGTTACCGCAGTGAACGCCGAAGTAAAATGGCAGTTTTTCCATGGAAATTTTTCAACGGTCAATAGGTTACCCACTAAAGACTTACAGAGTCGCGTGATGCCTTTGAATCGACCGCCATTCCACCTGTGGAAAAGTTTTATTTTGACAAAGCGCCGTTATGGCGTATTGTACGTACATACGAAGTTTGTCTGTACATTTTTCCTCGCTTTTCGCTACCCCGTGCCCTTCGTATACAACGTGACGCGTCGCGGTAACCCGTGTGGCGGCAGTGATGCCGCCCTGGTCGGTCACGCCTGGGTGCCGGCGTTTATCCACCCAAATGTGGAATTAACTCTGGCTGAAACGGCGTCCTGTCCAGTACACTGTTTGACCTTTGTACGTGCCATTCCGTGGAGAACGATTTGCAGGAGAGTTCAGCATGACGAAACAACTCGCGATTATTGGCAGTAGCGGCGGTAACCTCTACAACCTGGGCGGCAAGGATCCCCAGAAGCTTCTTGGCGAAATCTTTGTCCAGGCCCGCCAGGCCGGAATGGAAATCGCCGCCATCCAGTTCATCGGCGCCGGTGCCACCATGGACAATATCAAGGGGAGCGCCGGTGCCCGCCTCTTCGTTCTCGGGGACGGCGGGAGCGCCGTCGCCGCCGCCGAAGGCAACCTTGACGGCGTCAACGCCGTCGCCATGAAGAAGGACGAGGAAATCGCCGCCCGGATCCGGGACGGCAAAATTGACGGCGTCATTGTCATGAGTAGCGATCCGGACCGGATCAACGCGAAAACCATCACCGCCGCCGCCGACCGGAACATCCCCGTCGTCGGCACCGGCGGCACCTCCATCGCCAAGTGCCAATCCATGCGGGCCCGGGTCATCTCCGCCTCCGGCACCACCGGTACGACGAACCGGACCCGCGCCATCGGCTTTATTACCGCCTTCGCGAAGGAATGGGGCATCAAGTACCGGCCGTCCATCGGCGGCTCGGCCCACGCCGAAGGCGCCCTGACGGACGAAAGCGTCTGGAAACGGATCAACCTCCGGGGCATCATGC
>JAJBTL010000166.1:3187-3679 GCA_020860865.1 Planctomycetota bacterium
CGCCCTCCCCGGGTTTATCGCCATGGCGCTTATCCTCGCCCTGAGTAAGCTCGAATTTCTGGCGCCGTTGAAGAGCGTCTTCGACGTCATCATCGCCACCCTGCCAATAATCGTCGCGGCCCTGGCGGCAAAACAAGTGTCGGGTCTGGACGAGGTCGGCATCGTCGCCGGCATTATCGCCGGTTCACTCGCCACGTCCGGCGGGCTTATCGGCGGCATTGTCTGCGGCATCCTGGCCGGCGTGTTCGCCTACTACCTTATCCGCGCCTGTTTCCATTGGAGCTTTCCCGCCACCACGGCAAACATCGTCTCGGGCGGTTTGGCCGGGCTTGGCGCCGGGCTCCTCGGCTATTACCTCCTTGGACCGGCGGCGGGCTGGCTTGGCGATCAGATTCGCTTCCTGATTGAGACCGTCCTCGCCTTCAGCCCGGTGTTGGCCGGACTCCTCGCCGGACTCCTCATTTGGCCCGCCATCCTCGGCGGCGTCTACCA
>JAJBTL010000166.1:3689-6265 GCA_020860865.1 Planctomycetota bacterium
TTCGAGATGGAAAAGACCGGGCAGAGCTTCCTCGGCGCCGTCGATATGACCGGGCTCGTCATGGTCTCGGCCGACATCACCCTCGCGAACATCGTCTATCCGAAAAACCGTGGCGAAGCGGCGGTGGCGGCGCCCGGGTTCCTCATCAACATGGGCTTCGGCACCTTTGTCGAGGCGGCCTATCCCTTCATGTTCTCGGACCGGATAGTCTTCGGCGGCGCCATCCTTTCGGCCGGCGTGGCCGGGACACTTGTCGGCCTCTTCGGCATCCGCGGCACCGCCTATGTGCCGTCGCCGATGGCGCCGTTCCTGTCGAACCATGTCGCCAGCTTTATTATCGCCATGCTTGCCGGCCTCGTCTGTTCCTTCCTTTTCACCCTCTACGCCAACCGGCGCTACAAGAAGTTGAACCCGGACAACGGGGACGCCGCGCAGGCATAGGCACCTCCCAATACTTCCACATACGTCATAAACATCGTCGTCACTCCCGGGCGGATTCTGTTCGGCCCGGGAGCGGCGACACACGTACCGGTCAGATGAAACGGGAGCCACGCTCTCGCAGGAGAACCACTCATGATATCAGGTGACATGTCGAACAAACGCCGCCGGGCCATGGCCAAGGTCCACGCCGCCATTAAGGACGGCGGCGGCACCACCCTTCTGTCCACCGGCATCACCGGCGACGACGCCCGCCTCGCCAAGGCGGCGGTGGACGCCGGCGCCCGCCTCCTTGAACCGAATCATCCGGCCGTCGCCCTGGCCCGGGGTTTTCGTGGCGTTACCACCATGCACGCGGCGGAAAAGGTCCGCCATCGCCTGCCGCTCCGGATCATGGCCGAGGTGGTGGAGGGAGTGCGGAATGTGGTCGGGGACGACATTTTCATCACCGTCGGCGTGCCGGGCGGCTTTACCGAACTGTTGCCGACCGTTCTCCGGGAAGAGGATTTCCTCCTCCTCTCGCAGGCCGGGGCCGACGGCCTCCACATCCACAAATCGACCCTGCCCGATCTGGAGGACGTCGTCCGCCTGGCCCATCGCTACGGGCTCAGCGTCGACGCCTATATCGGCCACCCGGACGATCTCCACACCTTCGGCCTCCCGGCCCTCGACCCGGAAGAGGTGGCGCGGGTCGCCAAGGACATGCAGGCCGTCGGCTGCGACATGATTGGCCTCATGACCGGAATGAGTTACGAAGGCGTCGCCGCCGGCGACATTCCGGCCGTCATCAAGGAACGCCTCGCCGCCCTGGTTGAATCAGTCGCCGTGCCGACCTTGGCCGAGGGCGGGATCAACCCGTCCAACTTCAAGGCGTGCCGGAACAGCGGGGGCAACATCCTCGTGGTCGGGACGTCAATCGACGACCAGGCGCGGCAGGCCGTTACCGAGGCGGTGAAGGTGTACCTCGGATAATGGGTTTTACACATATGTTTGACAGTGTCCCTTCGCCGCGAACCGGTACAGACCTGGTCGCGGCGAAGGGTTTTATGCGTCTGATTGACGCGTGCGGACGGCGTCCGTAAAATTATCGAAAAGCCTAAGTAGCCGGCTTTTTTATTCGCGCCGCAGCCAGGCGCGTGCCTGTTGTTCCCCGGCCGAAAATGTGAGTAACGGCCCAGTCCCCGACGGAACGGATATGTTCGCCTACGAAAAGGTCTATGCCTGGATAAAGGAAAACATCGACTCGCGTCGATGGGAGGGAGGCAGCCGCATCCCGAACGAGATGGACCTGGTGGCGGAACTGTCGGTGAGCCGGGACACGGTGCGGCGCGCCCTCATGCGCCTGACCCGGGAAGGATACATCTACCGGAAACCCGGTTACGGCACATTTGTGAAGCACGAGAAATCCGACTACCGCCTCGGCACCCTGGACAGTTTTACGGAGCAAATGAAGGAACGCGGCCATGTGCCGTCGTCCGACATCATCGCCACCAGCCGGGGGCCGCTCCGGGACGACCGCCTCCGGGACATTCTCCAGGTCGGACCGACGGACGATGTCTACATTATTGAACGGGTGAGAAAGGCGGACGGCGTGCCGATGGCGTTCGAAGTGGCGCACATTCCCTACGCGGTATGTCCGGATCTCGAATACCACCTGCCGAAATACGAGTCCCTGTTCGCCCTGTATGAAAATGTCTACCACCACGAAATCGACTTCGGCCGCGTCCTTCTCGAGGCGGCGAAATGCCCGGAGGCGATTCGCCCATACCTGCAACTGCCCCGAAACGAACCGGTCCTCACCATGAACTGCACCACCTACCTGACTGACCAGCGGCCGCTGTACCATGTCATCTGCCACTACAGCAGCCAACATTACTTATTCTCGACTAACATTCCCCGGAGCATCAGGTAAGGCGCCGCGTCCCATTTTTCACCGCTTCCGTCACGGCTTCGCGTAGGCGCGGAGGCCGGCGATAACCTCGCCGCAGTGGCTGACGAGGGCGTCGTGGTTGGCGAGGACGGCGCCGGCATCGTTGTTTTTCGCCGCCGCTTCCAGTTCCCGGGCCAGGTCGCCCGCCTTGTTGGCGCTCCCACCGTAACAGCTGCCCGTGATGCCAGGGACGAGGATGGCGTCCCGG
>JAJBTL010000166.1:6275-9010 GCA_020860865.1 Planctomycetota bacterium
GGCGGCGGACAATTCTTCCAACAGCCCGGGCATGTGTTCGACAAAGGCGGCGACGACTTCCTTGTAGATGCCGATGTCGCCGGCAAAGCGGTTTATCCCTTCCGTCAGGTCGACGCCGTCGATGACGGGATGCACCGACCAGGTCGGGCCGCCGTCCCGGTCCCGGCGATCTTCCCGATCGCGCTCGTCGTCGCCCCGGTACGACCGGGTGCCGCCGCCGCTCCCCTGGTTGGCGCCGCTTCCCTGCGTGGCGCCGCCGGCGTGGTTGGCGCCGTTTCTCTGGTTGCCGGTCCGGACAAAACTCTTGGAGCGGGGCGGACGGCGTTTTTCCCTCGGTATCCAGCGTTCGAGAATTTCGTTGAGCTTGCTGATTTCAATAGGCTTCGCCAGGTAGTCGGACATGCCGTTGGCGAGGAGCATGTCCCGCGTCCCGGCGACGGCGTTGGCGGTGAGGGCGACGATGGGGAGGCTCTTCGCTTGTTCGCCCGGAAGGGCGCGGATGCGGCGGGTCGCTTCGACCCCGTCCATGACCGGCATCATATGATCCATAAGGACCATGTCGTAATCGTTTTCGTGGACGAGGCGGATAGCCTCTTCGCCGCTGGTGCAGGATTCGATAAGCATGTCGTAGGGCGTGAGGAGCCCTTCCACCACGCGGATGTTCGTGACGATGTCGTCCACCACCAGGATGCGGGCGGTCGGGGCGGTGAAGCGGACGGCGGTTTCGGTCTTCCGGTATTTCGACTCGGACAGGCCGTTCAGGAAATTCGCCACCGGAATACAGTAGACCGGGTAGCCGAACAGCGCCACGCCGGTCGGAACATTGATCTCGCCCGGTTCGGCCAGGACTGCCACCTTGCATTCCGGCTGGGCCTGGTTGACCAGGCGGACGACCTGATTGACAGGCGTGCCGCCGGTGAAGACATGGGTAAACGGCGTTTCGGCCTGGGCGTCGTTGAAGGCTTCGCACGAGTGGACGCGGACCGGCGGCGAGGGCGGTCTCGGCCTGGATGGACCGCGTTTCGAAAAGGAGGACGCGGAGCACGGCCGGATGCGCCACCCGGGCGATGGCGTCGGTGCGGACGACGCGCTGCGGCACCACCGCCCGGAAGACGCTGCCGACGCCGTATTCGCTGTCCACCGAGATGGAACCGCCCATCATCTGAAGGAAGCTTTTCGTAATCGCCAGGCCGAGGCCGCTCCCTTCGATGCCCTTGTTCGCGTTCTGGTCGAACTGGACGAAGTTCCCGAACAGCTTTTCCATGTCCGAGTCCTTGATGCCGATGCCGGTGTCTTCGACCTCGAAGGAGAGGAAGACATCCTCCCGTTCGCGGCGACCGCCGACCCGGAGCCTGACGTGGCCGTCCCGGGTGTATTTGACCGCGTTCGACAGGAGGTTCAGGAGGACCTGGCGGACGCGGACTTCGTCGCCGAGGAGGTGATCGGGGATGGTCGAGTCGACTTCGACAAGGAACGTCAGGGGCGTCTCCAGAATGCGGGTCCGGATGATGCTGATGGCGTCGGAGAGGAGGGACGACAGGGCGTATTCCGCTTCGACAATCTCCATCCGGCCGGATTCGATTTTGGAAAAATCGAGAATGTCGTTGATGATATTCAGGAGGCTGTTGCCGGCCTGCTTGATGCTCTGGACGTGCTCGTATACCGAGTCAGGCAGTTGTTCCCGGAGCGCCAGTTCGGCCATGCCGATGATGGCGTTCATCGGCGTGCGGATTTCGTGGGACATGTTGGCGAGGAAGGAACTTTTGGCCCGGTTGGCCTGTTCGGCCTGCTCCTTGGCCCGGAGGACGTCCGTCATGTCGTGGCAAACGACGATGATGCCTTCCGGCAGGCCGCTGTCGTTCTGCATGGGCGAAATGACAATATCGTAGTCCCGCTCGGGGCCGTCCTTCCGGAGCGCCAAACGCAGGTCGAACTCGCGGGACGTCTGTTTGACCATGACGGTGCGGAAGGCGTCCCGGAGGTTCTTTTTCACCCGCCGGGTAAAATACGGAAACAGGTCGAAAACGGTGCGGCTTTCAACGAGGGCGAAATTGGCGATGCCGGCGGTGCGGAGAAACACCTGCGTGCAGTAGGTGATGCGGCCGTTCCGGTCAAGCATGAGGATGATGTCGGAGCAGTATTCGAGGAGGAGGCCGAGATACTTTTCCTGGCGGGACTTTTCTTCCGTCAGGATATTCCGGAGCGTCCACATGGTGGACGACGACATTTTCGCCCGCCGGATCGTTTCACGGAGCGACCGGGCTTCCCGCCGGAGACGATTCCGCTCCGCCGTCAGCTCCTTGACCATTTTTTCAAGTTCTACCATGTCACTCATGACAATCCTTATACCGCTTCTCCGCGCTCTCCGTCGCGCTGCCGTGGCAGTAATCCAAACTCCCTACCTCCGGGCCAACCCGCACCCGACCAGGGTATCGCTGTGGGACATGTTATGGAACGTGCCGTCCGCACAGCGGCGCGGGCAAATCTCGCCGCCCGAATAGGCCATTATCACGGGAAAACGATTGGCGAACCGCTCCCGCAGCAGATCGAACTCGGCCGATACGTCGAGGCCGAGGGCGAGGCCGCGGCTGTGGCAGGAGAAAAACATCCCGCCGGCATAGTCGCCTTCGTACCGGGAAAACAGATCGCCCGCCGTCTCGAGAACCGAGTCCTTGTCCTGGGCGCCGATGGAAAGGACGCTCCCCTCGGGCATCGTGCCGCCGCAGACGAGGTAT
>JAJBTL010000212.1:0-6489 GCA_020860865.1 Planctomycetota bacterium
GGCGTATGCCGTGCCGGTCACGGTGCCGTCCCTCGCGGTCATGGGCGATTTTGTCGGCGACTTTCTCCTGTCCGCCGCCGGCGGTGTCGTCACCCAGGAGGCGCGGACAATGGCTTTGGAACTGTTCGCCGCCGTTCTCGCCAGCGGTCCGACGGAATCGACGTCGGCGTGGATAGCGCCGCCAACGAACCGTCCGGAGCTCGGCGGGGCGCGGATGGTGATTGCCTCCCTCGACCGGCCGGAAATCATCGACCCGCTGTGGCAACGCCTCCTGGCGGCGGTGCAGCCGGGAACGCCCATCAGCCTCGTCCTGTCGCAAATCGGCCTCGAACTCCTCGTCGTCCCGGAATCGCACGGCCCCGGCACCGCCGTTGTCGAAGCGTACCCGTTCGGCGGCGTCCAACGCGGCGACGCGCCGCTCCATAGCGCCCTTTATGTCAGCCGGATGGCAGGCAATAGACTGGTCATCGTCGGCGGCGGCCGGCCGGGAGACGACGACGCCATTCGCCGGGTGGCCGAGTACCGGATAGCCCTGGCGGATGAAGCGGTGATGAACGATGGCGACGGCACGGCCGATGTCAGGAACGTCCTGACCCGAATGGGGCCACAAGGGGCGGCGTTCCTTGGGCTGTTCGCGCCGGTCAGGTTTATGCAACTGGCCCTGGTGGAGACCGGCGACTGGCGGCCGCGCTCGCCCGACCAGCACGAGCCGGAGTCGAGCCAACTGGCCCGGGAGATGCTCGAGTACGACACGGCGCGGGCCTGGTCCATCGTCGGGGAAAACTCGCCCGGGAACTGGCGGTTCCACGGGGAAATTACCTGGTCGAGCCTGGCGCGGTTGTCCGCCGCCCTCGGGATAACCGAATCCATCGGCATGGATGCGCCGTAATACTAAAAGCTGTTCTATAACTTCGGATCGTCGTCGTAGACGAGGAAAAATGGCCGGCAGGCTTATTTTTTGCCCGGTATTTTGGGCAGAAAATACGCCGAGAGGCCATTTTGACGAAGTATACGGCGGCGAGACGAGGTTATAGAACGGCTTCTATTTTCCACTCTGCAATTTTCATGGAGATACACGTGTTCGACACCCTTGTCCTCGCCAGCAATAACGCGAAAAAGACCGCCGAACTGCTGGCGATTCTCCAGCCGCTCGGGATTAATCTCCGGACGCTCGCGGACTATCCCCATTTGCCGGTGCCGGACGAGACCGGCGCCACCCTCCAGGACAACGCCATCCTCAAGGCGGAAGCAGCCCGCGACGGGACCGGCCTGCCGTCCCTCGCCGACGACACCGGCCTCCTCGTCGACGCCCTCGGGGGCGATCCCGGCGTCCGGTCGGCCCGCTACGCCGGTGACGACGCCGACGACGCGGCCAACAACCGGCTTCTCCTTGAACGGTTGGCGTCGGTTCCCGGTGAAAAACGGACGGCGAAATTCGTGACCGTCCTCGCCCTGGCGGTTCCGGGCGAAGCGACGGTCTGTTTCAAGGGAGCGGCGTCCGGAATCATTCTCCCGGCGGCACGGGGCATTAATGGCTTCGGCTACGACCCGCTGTTCCTTTCCGACGATCTCGGCGTCACATTCGCCGAAGCCGGGGCCGAGGCGAAGAACGCGGTCAGCCATCGTGGCCGCGCGCTCCAGGCGTTCCGGTCATGGCTGGTGGGAAAAAGCCGGGATGCGTGAAGACAGTAGCCAAAACGGCCAAAAGCAACCGGCGGCGTTGTCCTTTTTCGAATACTCAATTATCACAGGATGCCGCCCTATTGGAGCCGGAAACGGGGAATTTATGTATTGCGAAGCGGCTCCAAGACGGATGTAAACCTTTCCCATGGCTAAAAAAATCTTTGCGTTCACGAACTCTATGGACTATTATGCGAAACCAAATGGACCGCGAAACCGTGGCCGGTCCCAAAGACCCAGAGCATTCAGTATTGCCTGAACAGCCCTGCCCCGCGTGTGAGCGCGGGACTCTGTTTTGATTGACTGCCGGATCAGCGGACCACAACAGTCCGACCACCCGGTACGTCCCACGTTTCAAGGAGAAAGCATGGATCTGTCCTTTGTCGACGGTTTAAAGTATGATGAAAACGGCTTGATACCGTGCGTAGCACAGGATGCGGAAACGGGCGAAGTCCTCATGGTGGCGTACATGAACCGGGAATCGTTAAAAGACACAATTTCGAAAAAATTGGCGTCATACTGGTCCCGGAGCAGACAGAAGTATTGGGTCAAGGGCGAATCCAGCGGCAATACCCAGGAAATCAAGGAAATTCGCCTTGACTGCGACAAGGACTGCGTACTCATCAAGATTAAACAGAACGGCGGCGCCGCCTGCCACACCGGCATGCGCTCGTGCTTCTATTTCAAGGTGACGGACGACGGCCTGGTCGAGGACGGCGTGAAGGTTTTTAATCCCGAAGATGTGTACGGGGCGTAACCGCCCCGGCACCGTATTATTGTAGGCTGTGTTGCCCGTACCGGATTAATCCACTATCGGCAAGACGTCTATGAAATACCCAGCTCGCCCGAAAGGACGAAAATCACGATGGAACAATTCAGGTACGAATCGGGGCAGTTGCACTGCGAGGGGATGGCGGTCGATGCGCTGGCCGCGGAATACGGCATACCATTATACATCTATTCGAAAGCGGCGCTTCTCGGCCGTTTCGAGGCGATTCGGAAAGCGTTCGCCGAAGCGGCGCCGATTATCGCCTTCTCGGTAAAATCCTGCTCGAACATCGGCATCCTGAAAGTGCTCCAGGAAGCCGGCTCCGGCTTCGACATCGTGTCCGGCGGCGAACTGGCCCGGGTCTTGAAGGCCGGCGGCGATCCCCGCAAGGTCGTCTTCGCCGGCGTCGCCAAGGCGGACGACGAAATCCGGGACGCCCTTGATAACGACATCCTCATGCTCAATGTCGAATCCGAAGCGGAACTCGACAATATCCAAAACATCGCCGCCGAAATGGGTACTGTCGCACCCGTCGCCCTCCGCCTGAACCCGGATGTCGACGCCCGCACGCCGAATGCCAAGACGACGACGGGGAAAAAGGAAAACAAGTTCGGCATCGACCTGATGACAGCGTCCAGAATTATCAAGAATATCGCGTTGTCCCCGAACATTCGCCTCCTTGGCGTCGACATCCACCTCGGCAGTCCGGTCAACTCCACCGGGCCGTATAAGGAAGCGCTGAATAAACTCGCCGACTTTATCCGCGACCACCGGAGCCCCCGGTCGCAGCTCGAATACCTCGATATCGGCGGCGGCTTCGGCCTCCTCTACCGGGACGAAACGGTGCCGACCTTCCAGGAATACGCGGAAGCGGTCCTGCCGTTTGTGAAAAAGACCGGCTGCAAGCTTATCCTTGAACCCGGCCGCTCCATCGCCGGCAATTCGTCCATCCTCGTGAGCCAGGTCCGCTACCTCAAGGACAACGGCACCAAGCACTTCACCATCGTCGACGCCGGCATGAATGACCTCATCCGCCCGGCGATGTATGATTCGTACCACTTTATCTGGCCGACGAAATCCACCCGGACGCCGCCGTCGCACCTCTTCGGCGCGGCCGACGCACCGGAGTATATCGCCAGGGAAGCGGCGGACGCCGCCGGCGGCGGCGGCCGGGAAATGCAGCCGGACGGGCTTATCGTCACCGACGTGGTCGGGCCGATCTGCGAATCGTCGGACGTCTTCGCCAAGGGCCGGCGGCTGCCGGTTGTCAACCGGGGCCAGAACCTCGCCATCTTCTCGGCCGGCGCCTACGGTTTTTCCATGAGCAGTCAGTACAATTCGCACCCGCGTCCGGCGGAGGTGCTGGTGGACGGCGAGACGGCCAGGATTATTCGCCACCGGGAGACGTATGACTGTCTGATGCGCGGTGAGGAACTCCTGTAGGAGCACGTCCTTTGCGGTGTACATGGCATCGGCGTTGTCCCGCGAATACCACCGGTAGAGAGGCACCAGCATTGGAAAGCGCTTTTTGACATGTCCGACGATGATATGGACATCTTTAAGAATGTCCCGGCCCTTGCGCCCGACCCGGCATCGTCTCCGGACGGGGACCATGACGGCCGGCGGAGCGAGACCGACCATTTCCTCGGCCCTGCCCTCCTGGCGGCCATGGGTCATGACGAACTGGTCGAACTCGCTTTGCAACAGCATAAAACCATCCGTCGGCTGGAAAGCGAAACCAAGGTCGTCAGTTGGGAGTTCAGTGAAAGCCGCGATTACCTCGCCTACTTTTCCGGGGCGGTCAAACTGGCCCACAAGCTGAGCGCGAGCGATGTCGGCGCCATTGCGCACATCGTCACCACCGAACTTCCCGCCTACTACGGCTGCCGTTTCGCCACCCTGTTCCTCATCGACGAAGAGGACCGGCAGTTCACCCTTGTCGCCTCGACGGACCAGGCGGACGCCACCGGCCTCGACGTGGACAACCCGACGATCCAGGCGTTTCTGGATGCCCTCCTCCGTGGTCCCGAAGAGGCATGCATTGCCTATTACAGCCGGGAGAACCGTCTACTCGAACTTGACAACGGCACTGTCATCCCGGCCTCGGTGCCGCCGAAATGGCTGGAACTGGTCGGCCGGGAAGCCCTTGTCCTGCCGCTCAGGCTCACCGTCACCGGCGCGCACGGGCCGGAATCACGGTTTCTAGGCGGCATTATCGTCGGGGACGCCCAGAAGGAACTGGATTACAAGGTGGCGGAGGTGTCTGTCCTCTTTACCGATCTAATCGCGGCCAGCATCAACAACGCGCAGCTTCTCCAGAAGCTGAACACCTTGTCCATCCAGGACCCCCCACCCTTCTTTACAACCGCCGCCATTTAATCGACCGCCTCGAGGAGGCCATCCGTCAGGCCGACCGCCATTGCCAGCCGCTGTCCATCGCCATGGCGGATATCGACTTTTTCAAGCGCTTCAACGACCGCTACGGCCACCTGTGCGGCGACGCCGTCCTCAGGGAATTTTCCGTCATCCTGAAATCGGGCGTCCGCGTCGGCGTCGACATCCCGGCCCGCTACGGCGAGGAATTTCTCCTCATCCTGCCCTTTACCGATCTGAAAGGGGCGGGCGAAGTGTCGGAACGCATCCGCCGGGCCATTGAACGAATGGTGGTGCAGTACGACGGGCTGAAATTATCCGTCACCTGTTCGTTCGGCGTCACCCAATACCAGCCGGGCGAAACGATGCAGAAGTTCATCGACCGGGCGGACGAGGCGTTGTACACCGCGAAAGCGGGAGGAAGAAACAGGGTGTATCTCGCCGAGTGAACCTTTTTCTCCTGTTTGACGCAGATGCTTGGTCGTGGTACAATTGTTAAATTATAGAGCCGCCCCGGTGACGGTGGCGGCTTGTCATATTGACGGGGTGGGAAAGACCGGCCCACACAAGGAGAAGCCGGTGATTAAGGTGGATGAAACGTTTGGTACACTGAAACAAGTCTCCGGACCAGTGGTGGACGTCGAGTTCGACGTCGGCCATTTGCCCGCCATCAACAACGCCCTCGTCATCGACCGGGACGGCCAGCCGCTGACCATCGAAGTGGCGCAGCACGTCGGCGAAAGCACGGTCCGCTGCGTCGCCATGTCGACGACGGACGGCCTTCGCCGCGGCATGCCGGTCCAGGACACGGGACAGCCGATTATGGCGCCGGTCGGGCCGGAAGTCCTTGGACGCATCCTGAACGTCACCGGTGAAGCCATTGACGAACTCGGGCCCCTCGAGGCGAAAAAGTTTTATCCCATCCACCGGGACGCGCCGACCTTTGACGAGCAGGAAAACGCCACTGAACTCCTCGAGACCGGCATCAAGGTCGTCGACCTCCTTCAGCCCATCCCGAAGGGCGGCAAGGTCGGCCTCTTCGGCGGCGCCGGCGTCGGCAAGACCGTTATCATGAAGGAACTCATCCGCTCCATCGCCACCGAACACGGCGGCCGGTCGGTCGTGGCCGGCGTTGGCGAGCGGACCCGCGAAGGAAACGATCTCTGGATCGAAATGATGGAGGCGGACGTCATGTCAAAAACCGCCCTCGTCTACGGCCAGATGAACGAACCGCCCGGAGCCCGCCTCCGCGTCTCCCTCACCGCCATGTCCATTGCCGAATACTTCCGGGACGAGGAAGGGATGGACGTCCTTATCTTTATTGACAATATCTTCCGCTTCGTCCAGGCCGGTTCCGAGGTGTCGGCCCTCCTCGGCCGCATGCCGTCGGCGGTCGGCTACCAGCCGACGTTGGCGACGGAAATGGGTTCCCTCCAGGAACGCATCACCTCGACGAAACGCGGCTCCATCACCTCCATCCAGGCCGTCTATGTGCCGGCGGACGACTACACGGACCCGGCGCCGGCGACCACCTTTGCCCACCTGGACGCGATTACCGCCTTGTCCAGGCAGATTGCCAGCCTCGGGATTTATCCGGCGGTGGATCCTCTGGGCAGTTCGTCGCCGCTCCTTGATCCGCGCATCGTCGGCGACCGGCATTACAAGGG
>JAJBTL010000212.1:6499-9002 GCA_020860865.1 Planctomycetota bacterium
GGGGTACAAGGATCTCCAGGACATCATCGCCCTTATCGGCATGGACGAACTGTCCGACGAGGACAAGGAAACGGTGGCGATGGCGGGGAAGATTCAGCGCTTCTTTTCGCAGCCGTTCTATGTCGCGGAGCAATTCACCGGCATGGGCGGGCGCTATGTCTCCATCGAGGAGACGGTGGACGGGTTTGACCAGATCCTGAAGGGCGTCGCCAACGACATGCCGGAACAGGCCTTCATGTATGTCGGCAATTTCGACGAGGCGCGGGAAAAGGCCCGGACGCTGGAGGCGGCGGGACGGTAGTTGTCGTCGTTGTCACGAAAGAGAGAAAAACCCATGTCCGCAGGCGAAAAAGGGACCAGAGGCCGGTTAGTCTGCCGCGTCCTCACGCCACGGAAGTCGGTGTTTGACGACCAGGTGGATTCGGTGACGGTGTCGACCGTGTCGGGCGTTCTCGAAATTTACGCCGGATTCGAACCGACCATCGCCCCGCTGACCGTCGGCGTGATGGAAATTCACGGTCTCGACGGCCATGATGTAGAGGTGGCGGTGCACGGCGGATACATGGATATGAATGGAAGCGTCCTTGTCATCCTGGCCGATTCGGCCGAACTCGGCGGCGAAATCGATGTCGAACGGGCGAGGATGTCCCTCGAGCGGGCCCGGGCCAAGCTGGACGCGGTGACGTCAACCGATGCGGCGTCGGTACAGGTAGACATCGACCGGGCGAAATTGGCAATTCTTCGGGCCATGACCCGGTTGCAGGTGGCGGGCGAGGCAATGCCGACGGGCCGCCAGGAGTAGCTTGTTCCTCGACCACACCCAAGCCGTCATCCCCGCGCGGGGGATGGCGATTTTAATGGTAAAAATCAACTTCCCGCTCCACGGAGCGTCATAGTCACATATGAGAAAGAATCTGATAATGGAACAGAAATCGGCAATCGTCCTCCTGTCCGGAGGGCTGGATTCGGCGACGGTTTTGGCGGTGGCACTGTCCGAGGGCTATGAATGCCACTGCCTGTCGTTTGATTACGGGCAACGAAACGCCATCGAACTCGAGGCGGCGTCACGGATCGCCCGGGGCCGGGCGGTAAGCCATCATGTACTCCCCTTGCCCCTTACCCAAATCGGCGGTTCGGCCCTGACCGATCCGGATATCGCCGTGCCGAAAAACGCCCTCGGGTCCGGGATTCCCGTCACCTACGTGCCGGCCAGGAACACGATTTTTCTGTCTTATGGCCTGGCGTTCGCGGAGGTTTTGGGAGCGGACACGATATTCATAGGCGTTAACTCTATGGATTATTCAGGCTACCCGGACTGCCGGCCGGAATTCATCGCCGCCTTCCAGACCCTCGCCAACCTGGCGACGAAAGCCGGGGTCGAGGCCGGAAATATCACCATCCGGGCGCCACTCCAGAAATTGGACAAAGCCGGGATCATTACCTGGGGCACCAGCCTCGGCGTCGACTATTCCCTGACCGTGACCTGTTACGACCCGACCGAGGACGGCGTGGCTTGCGGCGAATGCGATAGCTGCCTCCTCAGGAAAAACGGGTTCAAGACGGCCGGGATTCCCGACCCGACGCGCTATCGGCACGGCTGAGAGGCGACGCTTGACGGGCCGACCGGAAATCGGATGTGACTTTTTCAATAAAATCTACCATGAACACCTTCAAGGACGCATGAATGGCAAACGGCCACACCCGCATGTTCATCAAGCAGTTCCTTACCAACACCTCCACCACCGGGGCGATAGCGCCGAGTTCGGACGAGTTGGCCCAGCGCATGGTCGCCTTCGCCGCTCCGGGCGAAAACGCCGTTATCGCCGAATTCGGACCCGGGACCGGGGTGTTCACGAACCGCATCCTGGAGTCGCTCCGGCCGAACCAGCATTTTTTCGCCATCGAAGTGAATGACGACTTTGCCGTCGCCCTGATGAAGCGGTTCCCGGATTTGCATCTCCATAACGGCTGCGCCTCAACCGTGGCCGAATGCTGCCGCCTCGAAGAGGTCGACCGGGTGGACTGCGTCATCTCCGGTCTTCCGTGGGCGATTTTCCCGGACGAGCTGCAACATAAAATCCTGGCGGCGATGATCGATGTCATGCCGCCCGGAGGGACGTTCGTCACATTCGCCTATCTCCAGGGCCTGGTGATGCCGGCCGGACGACGGTTCAAACAGAATTTGAAACAGTATTTTTCCCATGTGGACAACAGCGGGATCATTTGGAAAAACCTGCCTCCGGCCATTATCTACCGGTGCGTGAAATAGCCGGTTTTTGTCCGGGGATTACCCTTGACTTGGTGAAATGATATAAATAGCATAGACTTATAGTGCGCTTGAATACCGCCTGACAAGCGGGCGGCGGACAGGACGAAGACGGATGCGTCTTCGTCACGAAAACCTATTGGTATATGGTTTTTTTCAACTTTTTTCGCAAGGTGGCGGGCGGGACCGGTCGAAAAGCTGAGAGCTTTCCGGGCCATACTGTCGCCATCCTGATAC
>JAJBTL010000423.1:0-276 GCA_020860865.1 Planctomycetota bacterium
CGTATTGGCGATGCCGATGCCAAGCCAACGGGCGTGATCGTCGACGACCGCCCGGGCAAACCGGTCGCCGGCGTTGGCGGCGTCGTAGATGTCCCGGTGCGACACTTCGCCGGGCGTCATTCGCTTGAAGAGGAGGGAGTCGCGGTTGTCCGGGTAGCCGTCCCGGGCGCTCTGGACCAGGCTGTTCATCGACACCATCGTCTCGCGGCAGCCCCGGCTGCCCCAGGGGCAGGCCCTGGCCCCGGGCGGGGCGTCTGTCAAGTGGCCGATTTCGAC
>JAJBTL010000423.1:286-3530 GCA_020860865.1 Planctomycetota bacterium
TCCCCAGACCGGATAGTACGGCGAACTCGAAATCGTCCCGGCCTGCGAATTGGTCACGCCGTGGCAGCCGACGACGACCCCGGCGAAATTGGCGATCCGCAGGTGGAGCCCGGCCGACATGGCGGCATAGGCCCGTTCCATATGGTGAAGAAGAAGGTCGAGGGGCGAATTTTCCGGGAACACGACGGAATGTTCGGCCAGCAGTTTGCCGCCGAGATCCGCTATCGCCGCCAGGAGCGAGTTGGCTAGCATCTGGTAGCAGAGGACGTAACGGTAGCCGGAGTTGAAGACGAGCAATGTCGGCTTTTTTCCGCCGACCTCCCCGGACATCCCCTTCCCGACCGGAATGAGAAACTGCCGCTCCCGGAGAAAATCCGCCACCCGGTGCGCCGTCGCCCGGCTGAGGCCGGACAGTTCAGCCGCCTCGGCCACGGTGGTGACCTGATGGATGCGGAAGGCGTCGAGGACGAGGCGCCGGTTTTCGAGTTTGGTGTCGTTCTGATCCCGTGATGGTCGTCCGGCCATGCCGTCTCCATGAGTTTTGAGAAAAAGCGATCCGGCCTATACTACCGTTCCGACCCGCCTCTGGCAAGACGACGGCTCTCCCGCCCGCACCGGCGCGCCTCCATAAGCGCGTCCGGAAGCACGCCCGAAAACCGCCTGCCGTCAGCGCCGCGCCCCGGTTAGCGATTGTTTTGCCGCCGGGAAAAACCTATACTCCACAACGGTGAGGACAGTGCGGAACCGCACAACGAACCGGAAGGAACCACATGCCCGACTACAGCCGTATGGCCGAGTGGTATGACGAAATTTTCCCGGTGGCACCGGCGGAAATGGCGTTTGTGAACGCCCGCCTCCATGACCGCCGACGCATCCTCGATATCGGCTGCGGCACCGGCAACAAGACCGTCCTCCTCGCTCCCGGCCGCGACGACGTCGTCGCCATCGACGCCGATGACGGCATGATTGCCGCCGCCACCACCGGCCATCCCGGCCCGAACATCCGCTACGCCGTTCTTGATATGGCCGACCTCGCCGGACATTTCCCGGTATCGTCCTTCGACGCCGCCGTCTGTCTCGGGAACACCCTGACCCACCTCGCCGGGCCGGACAGCCTCCGCCGCTTTCTTGACAGCCTCGGACGCGTCCTCGTCCCCGGCGGCCGGTTTGTCGCGCAAATCCTCAATTACGACCGCATAATCGAGAACGGCGTCACCGACCTGCCGCGCATCGAGACGGCCAAGGTCGTCTTCACCCGACGCTACGACTGGCGGGACGGCCTCATGCATTTCGTCACCGACTGTCTGGACAAGGCGAGCGGCACCACCGACCACGGCGACACCGTGCTGTATCCGTTCCGGAAAAATGAAATCGAATCGCTCCTCGCCGACGCCGGTTTCGCCGCGCCCGAATGTTTCGGCGCCTATGACGGTTCGGAATGGACGATGGCGTCCTATCATTTCATATTCGACACGGCGTCGCCGGCCTCCGCCGGGTAGTGACGGAAGATTCCTCACAGCGCGAGATTTCCCGCTACCACGATGCCGTTCCATGACAACCAAAGGATACTGTCCATGCCTCCAACACTGACCTTTCTCGGCGCCGCCCGCACCGTCACCGGTTCCCGCTACCTGGTCGAAGGAAGCCAGGCCACCGTGCTTGTCGACGCCGGCCTGTTCCAGGAACGGCAAAACCTCGGCCTCAATTGGGAACGGTACGGCCTGAACCCGGCCCGGGTCGACGCCGTCGTCCTCACCCACGGCCACATGGATCACAGCGGCTGGCTGCCGAAGTTGGTCAAGGACGGCTTTCGCGGCCGCATCTTCGCCACCGCAGCCACCTGCGATCTCGTCCCCATCATTGTCCGCGACTCCGCCCGCATCCAGGTCGAAGACGCCAGGAACAAGCAGAAACGTCACGCCAAGGAAGGCCGGACGCCCCGCTATCCCGTCGTTCCCCTCTACGACACGGATCACGCGGAGGAGGCAATCCGCCGCCTCACTCCGGTCGAGAAAGGATCCGGTCCGGTGGACATCGCGCCCGGAATCAGCGCCGAATGGGGCGAAAACGGCCACATTCTCGGAGCCTCCTGGATTGGCCTCGAGGTCGACGGCGTCCGCATCGTCTTCTCCGGAGACGTCGGCCGCTACGACCGGCCCATCCTCAAGGACCCGGAACCGCCGACCCGGGCCGATTACCTCGTTATCGAATCGACCTACGGCGACCGCGATCACATCGAGTCGAACGTCCAGGCCCAGATGCGGGAAGCGGTGCGGGACGCCAGCGCCATGGGCGGCAATGTCATTATCCCCTCCTTCTCGGTCGAACGGGCACAGGAACTTCTTTATGTCCTGTCCCGCCTCGGCGCCGCCGGCGAACTGCCGCAACGCGTTTTTCTGGACAGCCCGATGGCGAGCATGGTAACGGACCTGTTCTGCGCCCATCCGGAAGAGTGCGACGAGGAAATGCTCGCCCTTATCCGGGACGGCCAGTCGCCGTTCGCCTTCGCCGGGCTCGAATACACGCCGAAGGCCGAGGATTCGAAACAGCTCAACGACATCAGGGAAAACGCCGTCATTATCGCCGGGAACGGCATGGCCACCGGCGGCCGGATAAAACACCACCTGGCGCAAAACATTGCGAAAGAACAGACGACGGTCGTCTTCGCCGGTTACCAGGCGCCGGGAACGCTTGGGCGGCAAATAGTCGACGGCGCCCGGGAGGTGCGGATTTTCAACACCATGGTTCCGGTGCGGGCCAAAATCCGCCAGCTCCACGGCCTGTCCGGCCACGCCGACCGGACGGAACTGGTCGCCTGGGCCGACCGCCTCGGCTGCGCCCCGGCCACCTGTTTCATTACCCACGGCGACCTTGACGCCGCCACCGCCCTCGGAGACCGCCTCCAGGCCGATCTCGGCTGGACGACGCGCGTGCCGGAATGGGGCGACCGCGTCAGCCTCAAGTTATAAGGTAACGCCATGCTCACACTACGACCGCTGACGGACGACGATGTGCCGATGGTTGACGGGTGGCTCCACGCGGACCATGTGAAACGATGGTACGACATACCGTCCCTTGGCGTGTCGATTGACGACTGGCTTGATGAAATAGACAAGCGCCATGACGAATTCCACTGGCTCCACCATTTCATCGCCGAATGGCACGGCGTTCCCATCGGCATGTGCCAATACTACAAATGCGAGGACAGTGACGAGGATTTCGGCGATCTGCCGCTGCCGGGATC
>JAJBTL010000423.1:3540-5266 GCA_020860865.1 Planctomycetota bacterium
TTACCTGGTAGGCGAGGAATCACTGCTACGAAAAGGCCACGGCAAGCGGATGATCGCCGTGCTTGTAGAGAAGATATTTTCCCTCACCGATGCCCAACGGGTGACAGCCAGCATCGACGACCGGAACACGGCGTCGAAGCGGGCGCTTCTGGCGAACGGATTTTTTCTTTTCGATGCCGAACGCAGCCGGTATGTTTTGGATAAGACGCGTCGAAATTGAAAAAGGCACAAGGTCCGTCGACTTTGTGCCTCGTGCGATTTAATGAGCTAAAGCTGTTCCAGCCAGCGTCATTGGGTATGGGACGCGTCAGTCGCCCATGTCCTGCGGGATTTTCCCGCCGCTCCGGAGATCGTCCACTTCCCACTGCATCATGCCGGTGCCCTGGTTTTCCCAATACGACGCGTCGCATTTGCGACATTTGATCCGGCCGCTCGATTTTCTCGTGCCTTCCTCGCGACCGACCAACGCCTTGGCCCGGGCGTGGCAGACCGGGCATTCGTAATCGCCGTAGAGGTCCATCGGGTTGGCGTCGAGGTCGATGTTTTCCAGTTTATCCATATTTCTCTCCTGGTGAATTCTCAGTGTGTGGCGGCGTCGGCGACCGGTTCCAGGCCGCGACGCGCATCGAGACAGCGGACGGCCTATTCGGCATCCGCCTCCTCGGCCAGCTCGAACACTTCGCTTGGCAGGCCCTTCTTCGGGTTTGCTTCGTATTCCATTTCCCTGACGCGCATTTCGCGATCGTAGAGTTCGTTTTTGTATTCGGCGTTCTTCACCACCTCGTGGGCATTGTCCTTGAACTGTTCCCGGAGGCGCGGCGCAATATAACGTTTCTTTGCCATGACTGCTCCTTGTTCACAGGCCTGCCGTTCCGCCCGTGACGTGAGCGGGACAGGTACCGGTTCATTCCCCGGATCTCCCAAAAACGCCTCCGGAGACCATGCCCGGCGTCTGTCCTGGAAAGGGGCCGGGCTGCAAGAAACTGTTGACGAAAGACGTCAATCATGTGTAGGAAGTGGCATTTGACGTGAAGAAACCCGTTGACGGTACACCGTCAACGGGCAAAGGCACAGCCTGGATATAAACAAGTAGGATGGAAGCGTGGAAAGAAACGGGCCGGCCACCGCCCCGGCGCCGATGTGACCCGATGAAACCGGACTTAGCGCCGAACCGCCCGCAACGCCGCCAGTATCGCTTCCGGATCGGGCGGACAGCCGGGCACATAACGGGCCGCCTGGTCGCAGCAGCGGCCGAGGCCGATGCCGTCCAGCGCTCTACCCTGCCAGCCTTGGCCGATGTAGAGGTCCGGGAGTGAATCCAATCCGCCCTCGTCGTCCAGCCGTTTCAGGGCATGGATGGCGTTGGCGTAACAGGCCGAACAGGCCTGATCGTCCCGGAGGTATTTGGCCAGGCGCCGCACCGTGCGGCCGGACCGGGACGACGCCGCATCCGGCTCCGGCGAATTCAGACGGATAATGTCGTCGTCACTGATATCGATGCTGCCGGCGCCGTAGGCGGCGGCCAGCGGCAGGTATTCGACATCGCGCGGGGACAGGCCCATCAGGCGGCAGACGTGGGCGTCCAGCCGGGCCGAATCGAAGCCGAGGAGCATGCGGTTGGCCGTCACCGGATTGCCGCCTTCCTCGAAATCGAGATCGCCGCAGATGCCGTCCACCAGCGTCACGTCCGGCCGGACGGCGACCCCGAGGGCCGCGACCCACTTGT
>JAJBTL010000423.1:5276-7038 GCA_020860865.1 Planctomycetota bacterium
TCCCGGTGGAAGCGGCGCTTTTCCGCGTCGGGGATGCAGCCTTTCATATTCTTGATAGCGCAGGTCATCCGCGTCTGGCAATGGCCCTTCATCACCGGCAGATTGATAATGTATCCGGCCTCGGCCACCTTCCGGCAGACCTTTATCATCCCGACCGGCGTGTCGACCGGGACGGACTTGTCCTTCTTCAAGTCAAACAGGGCGACACCGTAGCGGCCGGGAAACGCGTCCATCCCGGTGACGGCGAAGGCCCGGCCGGTATCGTCGCCGACCCACGAGCCTTCGGCGACGGTGATATTCGTGGCCGAAATCCCGGCATCGAGGAGGAACTCGATAACGCCGGCCACCACTTCCGTATGGGTGGTGGCGCCGCCGGCGGCCGGTTTGGCCACAACGAGGTTCGGCTTCAGGATGATGTCCGCACCCGGCGGTATCAGCCCGGCAATGTCGGCCTCGGCCATCAGCCGTTTCGCCATGGCCATGGGATCGGTTCCGTGGATGAAGAATACCTTGTCGTCATATGGGCTACGTTGCGTGGTCATTATTTCCTCACTGGTATTGAAGTCGGATAACGAGCGGTATTCTGGCAATTGTGCAGGTTTCCCTTGTCTCTCCAAATGGAAAAAGTTTTCCCCTTGTGACCATTCGGTTCCACGCGTATGATTTACGTCAGGTTGTATCGAGGTGACATGTCGACGCGGTGCGCCGAAACGGTGCGGCGCCGGGGAACGACGACGGCATCGGAATGAGAAAAACGCCTTGAGGCCCAATTCGAACTTCACCCCCGACAGGGATACCAGTTTATGACGGAAGCCGACCGATCCGCCCGTCCTTCCCGGCGGATACCAGTTGAGGTAACGCGTGTTTTGCGGCGTTTCTGGCCGGCCGCCCTGGCCGCCGTGCCGATGCCGCCGGTGCCGGTCGGCGCCACCATCGATCTCCAGGGCCGCTTGCCGCCGCCGCAGCAGACGCTCCTGACGCCGACCATAATCGTCTCCATCACCCTCCTCATCATCGCCATCATTGTCGTCATCTACCTGGCCCAACGCTCGCGCGTCCGGGCCAAGCGGGAAGCGTACCGTGACGCCCTCCGGATGGCGGAGAAAATCCTCCTGAAACGCGGCGGCACGCCGGACGACGTCGACCATGTCCTGAACATCTTCCGCGCCGTGCCGAAGCTCGACCCGGCCGCCATCATCATGATGAAAACCCGGTTCCACGACGAGTTCCTCCCCTACCTGGACCGGAAGTTCACGAAAACCTATGGCGAGAAAATCGAAAAGCTCTTTTTCCCGCGGGCGTAAGAGACCCGCCGCGCCCTCGCCGCCCAGGCCGCCGATGTCAAGAGCCTTGTCGAAGAACAGAAAACCGTCACCGCCGGGCAGACCGCCGCCGCCCTCCTCGATCTCATGGACGCCACCCTGAAGCCGGGCGTCATCTGCCGCCTGACCTTCGAAAGCGTCGAAGGCGGCTACGAGTGCCTCGTCATGGGCCACGACATGAATACGATAAACGTCACGCTGCCGGCCAACAACGACCAACTGGTCGCCTCCATCCGGCCCGGCATGCTTATTGAAGGCATGCTCGAGAGCGGGCCAAGCCTTCTCGCCTTCACCTCCACCGTCATCCAGGCCGTCGCCGGCAGCATGCCCTACTGCCGCATAACGCCGTGGAAAACGGCGTGGGAAGTGCGGAAGCGGGATGCCGTCCGCCTGCCGATTTCCCTCGACATCGCCTTCAACCACATCTCCACCGCCGCCGC
>JAJBTL010000423.1:7048-9001 GCA_020860865.1 Planctomycetota bacterium
GCATCAAGATGTCGACCCTCGACAAGGAACTCGGCACCATCCGTCCGGGCAAACTGATGGACATCTCCCTCGGCGGTTGTGCCATCGAGACGCCGTCCGGCGCCACCTTCGTGATTGGCGACATGGTGCGGTTTTCGAAATCACTCACCGCCGGCAATCCGCCGGCGACGCTTCTCGGCGCCATTGTCGGCATCAAGGAGATCGATCCGGAAACGAACGAAGGCTGTGTCCAACGCCTCCATATCCAGTTCCTCGTCATCGACGACGTGTCCCAGCGCATCCTTGTCCGCACCCTCCGGCAGCTCCAGGACGTCATGGACCGGAACGAATGGATGCAGGCCCAGCAGCTTATGCAAAAGATGCGCCGGGCCAAAATCCACAATATCGGTTCGCCCGCCGCCACCGGCTATACGGCGTCCCGGACCGACACCGATCGCCTCACCACCGGCGGCACCGCCGCCCGGTCGGCGACGGGAGCCAAACCGGATACCCGGTCCATCACCAAACGTTCCGGCACCACCCGCCCGGATGTCCGCCGCACCGGCACCCGCCCCGGCACGCGGGCGGTGAGCCGTCCGGGGACCAGGTCCGTGACCCGCCCCGGCCTCCGTCGGCCGCCGGGGAGCAAGTGACCGGTGTGCACTCGCCACGAGAAAGCTTACAACATCAAAAATGGGAAAGCCCGGCCAGGCTTTCCCATTTTCTTTGGCGCGGAACTGGAACGTATGGTCATTAAAGCTCTAGAAGTCGTTAATGGGCGATGTCCATTCCATCCGGTTGTTGGAATCGTTCATCGGCTGCGACAGTTCCAGCGCATACGGACGGTTCGAACCGGAACTGCTCATGGACGGCATATCCCAGGTGTTCTGCTGGGTCAGGGAATTGGTGTCGGTTTCCGGCTGGGCGAAATAGAGGGCGAGGCCCCGGTTGACGCCGCGAACGCCGCCGGACGGCGCCCGGCTCGGCTGGTTCCAGACAGACAACGAGGTGTTGTTCGCGTCGTTTTCCGGCTGGGCCAATTGCAGGGGTGAGTAATACCGTTCTCCGGCCTGGATCGGCTGGACTGCGCACAGGGCGAAGGCAAACATCGCCGCAAGCGCCAAGGATTTTTTACTAAACATTCTGCTTCCTCCTGGTGGCTCCACACGCTGACCGGCAAAAATGCGGTGCGGTTCAGCGTATGATTCCGTTGTAAAATGGCGAATCGCGTCGACCGGCTGAATAAGAATGGGTCCGCCGCTCATGCGTAATGGGCAAAATTACTACTAGTGGGATTCGCCGTCACAGTCTCTGCCTTGACTCCGTCCGGCGGTCCGGTTGGCGGAGCGGTTCCTCACCCGGCAAGACAATATATTTTTAACAGCCGTTACCATAACGCTTTTAATCAAGGTATCGCGCCGGCAGGCATCCGCCATCGTCATGGAGGAACCGACGCCGCCATCTCCGCGGATAACGAAAAGCACCGGGTGACCGGTGTATTTGTATCATCCCCCTATGGCAATCCACGCGCATACTACGCGTTAATTACCTTCAAACATGACTATCGCCGAACCTGTCGCCATCATTTGAAACTTCCATTATTTTATTATTGGTCTATACCGAATCAGCACTTGATCAACCCCAGCCCTTGTCCATTCAAACTCTTTCCGTCTCGCAACACTCCTGATAAACCACGGAGCCCATGGCATATACATCTATTAGCAAACGAATGCTGCCGTCAACTCCAATCGCATTTCCATCTTTTTTCGAAGAAAATCGCAGTTAGTCGAGAGGATGCATCCGGCGACCTCGATAGTTCCTTTTTGAGGAGCTAAACGCTACTCAGAATTAAAAGTAACGTGTAACGGTAATAAGATTAGGGAGACAGGAATAACATGTTTACTTTGCCTCAGCGCAAGTACGTCTATCCTTCTCTCCTGTTCCTTTTCTTGTTAATGCTCCTCCTCCTCAGGG
>JAJBTL010000097.1 GCA_020860865.1 Planctomycetota bacterium
CTGCAAGCCGAAATAATGAAGGAAGATAAATTTACGGGAACGTGGAAGGAATATATAGCGGAGCAGGAGAAGATTCTCAAGGAATTGGACGCGGCCAAAGTTGTAGCAGAAACCAAGAAATCAACTTTAGACAGAACGACACCACTACAATTTCAAGATCTGGTAAAACTTTTTACAACCTCGCACTCCCAATTACGGGACAAGGCATCGATGGCATCTGAAATGGGCGGGTACGTCCCTTATAATTACTCAATACGTCCGTGGAATGAAATTTTTCCGCAGTTGGGCGGATTCCCTTTTACAACTTTGACCAGTTCGTATATGGCAAAGACAATGGTCTACTATCTCACCCGCCTCCAGTTCTCAAGCTATCTTGATTTTCTTAGCGATGTCGGTCCGAAAATTTCCGAACAGCCATGGATTACTCATGACGCGGGCATGTACCACACTCTTTGCGGCACTCTTCTTGATGAAGTAACAGTGGTTCTGGAACGTCTTCACGACGAGGAATATCACTGTACCGCCTCGGCCAAGGAGGTCTATGAAGGCTTTACCCACTATTTTGAAGAATCAGTCATGAAGAGCCAGATCCGTTGCAAGGAATTATACTCATTCTTCTATGAACACTACGACTTTTTCTCCACTGCGGCCAACGGTTTGCTCTATGTGGCAAAATCAGGCAATGAATGGGTAAGCCGACTGGGTCAGAATGTACTAGCGCGAGACAGCGTTCCCGTATCACCGCATCTCATTGAACGGGGGGTTATTGTCTTTCCCTTGGTACTCTGGGGAAAAATCATTGGCAAGGTTTTCAATATTGACACTTGGGTGGCCGAGCATCATATTAAAATGGAGAAACATGTTGATGAAAAAAATGGTCCATATTTCCAATCAGAACTGGGCAATCAGGAAAGATTTTACGGCATTTCCAGAGATCTGGTTAAAAGATCCAATGTTCATACAGTGCCTCTCCTCCATACTTTTGATTTTCAAGAAGCGAAGCGATTCGCTCAGGCGTAATCGTTGTTGTACTTGACGCACGCTGTCTGTAGAAAATGGGTAGACTTCGCCAGTCCTACCCATTTTCTTTGGTATCATATTTTTGGAGGACCGTGTTTCAGAAACCTTGACCGACGTACCACCAATAGAACATGTACGAAATTCGGAAGATTTGAATCGTATCAATACACATGCACTTCCCCATCAAACCACTCGGCGCAGAACACGTCCTCGAGCACCACGCCTTTTCGCTCCAATTCTGTCCTGAGCCATACCTCGTCCCGACCGACCCGCTCCAGGCCGTCCTTATGGACGCGGCCGCGTTCGACAAGGAGGACGGACAGCGGTGGGTCGCCATGGGTGCGGACGGTGAGCTGTCCGTTTGTTTCTTGCCAGGCTTCCCGGATCTGGCCGATGGAATGGAGCCCGGCTTGATGGATAAGGGTTTCAAAATCGGTGAGGGTGAGATTGAGGGAATTGAAACTGTCGGGTTGGAGTTTGCCGTCCAGCATCAGGCAGGCGGATTTGCCGTCGATGAGTTTTTCGCATGAGAGGCTTTTTCGTTTGTAATAACGCATGAGAATAAAAAGAACCGTCCAAAGGACGATGACGCCGGCAACCGCCCAGACCGGCACCGAGTTGTCGAACAGGCTGCCGCTGATCATGGCGCCGACAACCATGCCGCTGACAACCTCTGTTCCGGACAACGGATTGACCTGGCTCCGGCCGCCGAGCCTGGCATAGAGGACAAGAAAAATTGACCCGACGAGTAACTTCGCCACCACCGCGAGGTAGTCCATGGCACCTCCATCGCTGGAAATGCCCCCACCCGATTATATCAACCATAACTTTGGAGCGGCGCGGTTCAAGCATTTTGTCGGAATCGATATGCCGTCCGGCACGTGTCGACTATTGTGCCCTGATCATTTCCAAACAGGCCCGGAGCACCGGTTCGACCGTCAGGCGTTTGATGCAGCTATCGTCCAGCTTGCGCCGTTCCCGGGTCGATTTCGGCAGGACGAGCGTGTCGTATATCGACCGGCCGGTCGGGCCGTAGGGACCGAGGCGGGCCGGATCGGTGACGGCGAAGATGCCAAGGGTGTGGCAGCCGACAGCGGCGGCGGCATGCATCGGGAACGAGTCGCAGCCGACAAAAAGACGCGCCCGGCGGGCCAGTTCCACCACGCCGGTCAGGGACACGTCCGGCGCCGGGGACAGCGCGTCCGGAGCGGTGGCGGCGAGTTCCTCGACCCGGTTCCGTTCGGCGTCGCCGTGGCCAAGCATGAGGCAGTGGAGGCCGGTCTCGGCCCGGATCCGCACGGCAACGTCGCGGAACCGGTCCAGCGGCCACAGCTTCGCCGCAAAGCTTCCCCACGGGCCCATGAGGACAAAACCATCCTGATACTTGTCCGAATTCACGACGCGGTCCACGGCGGCGCGGTCACTCTCGCCGGGCGGCGGAAACACGAACTCGCCCCGCGCCGGCGGCGACAGGCCGATACCACGGAGGAGCGACAGGGTCATGTCGACGGCGTGGCGGCCTTGCGGTTTGACAAGGAGGTTGTCGAGAAGCGGGGCCAGTTCCCGCGCTTCTCCCCGGGTAAAGCCGATGCGCGTCCCGGCGCCGGACAGGCGGGCGGCGACGGCGCTTTTCGTCAGTCCCTGGATGTCGAAGGCGATGTCGAACCGTTCCGCCCGAAGCGTTCCGGCCAGGGCGCGAACACGGGAGAGGAACTTGAGCCAGCCTTTCGGCAGGACGTGGTGCCAGTCGAGGAGCGGGTTGTTCTCGATAAGGGCGGCGGACGGCTTTTCCACCAGCCACCCGATATAGGCGGCGGGAAATGCCTGCCTGAGCGCCGCCGCTAAGGGCAGCGAATGGATGGTGTCGCCGATGGCGGAGAGGCGGACGATAAGGATGCGCGGTGCCGGTGCGCCGCCCGGGGCGGCCTGGCGCTGTTTGTCGGACCCGGTTGCCGCAAGGATTTTACTGCCAATGATGGCGTCACGGGAGGCGTGCATTCGGACAGACGTCCCCGGCTTTTTTATGGGAGACGACTCCGCTCCGACCGCGTCGGAACGGACGGCATCGACCCTTTCCGCCAGCGCGGCGATGGCCTCGTCCGTTCCGGACGCGTCAGGCGGCAGGCAACTTTCAACCGGGCCGCCGGTCATGGCGTCGCCGTTTCGGTAACCGGCGCCGACGCCTTCCGCGCCGCCTCGAGAACGGCGTCCGGGCTGATGGCCTGGAGGACGCGTTTGGCCGCTTCGCGCGCTTCCGGCGTGGAAAGTTTGACATCGCGGTCTTCGCCGTCCCCAATGGTGACGACGCGGTGGCCGGTCGGCCGGGTGCGGCTGGGATTTGTTATGCCGAAAATGACCACTGTCGGCAGGCCAAGGGCGGCGGAGACATGGGCGCCACCGGAATCGACGCCGACGAACAGGCAGGCGCCGGCGAGGAGGCCGACGAAGCAATCGAGATTGGTCCGTCCGGCCAGGTTGTGGACGCCGGTGAGGCCGGCGGCGATGTGTTCGGCCGTGTCGTACTGACCGCCGCCGCCGGTGACAATCACCGGACAGTCGAACTCGCGCCGCAGTTTGACGACGAGGTCGCGGTAATGGTCTGGCGGCCAATCCTTCACCGCGCCGTAGGCGCTGGCCGGGGCGATGACGGCGTAGCGGTCGCCGATGCCGGCGGCCTTGACGAGGGCGGCAGCTTCGGCCCGGGCATCGTCGCCGACGCTGACACTGGGGATGAGGTATTCTCCAAGGGGATGCACTTCCCTGGCCGGCGGGCCGTCGTTTTCCCGGGCCGTCACGGTCTCGGCCATTTTGGCCAGCCAGAGGTAGGAGCGGATGCAGTGCCAGGTTTTTTCAACCCCGCCGAACGGCACCGGCCGGGTGAGGAAGAACCGTCGGCAATCGAGGTCGTACCCGATGCGGTGACGGGCGCCGGTCCGCCACATCCAGGCGGCGGTGGAGAGGGAGTTGGTGAGGAGGAGGCCGACGTCAATGTCGGAATCGATGCCGGCGCCCTGGATTATCCGGGTGGTTTCGGAAATGCCCCGGAGGATATTGCCGAAGCCTTTTTCCGGTGCCGGCACAAACCCAGCGACACCGGGTTGGGCGGAGAAAAAGCTCCGGAAGTTTTCTCGACCGGCCAGATAGATATCGGCATCCGGCAGCACATCGGAGAGGTGGCGGAGGGCCGGCATGGCCATGACGCAGTCGCCAAGCCAATTGGGCATGCGAACCAGAACGGTAAAATGTTTCGCCACAGCCGCCTTTCAAGACTGCTTCCGTCCGCGTCCGGTCGGAAAACCCCGATGAGACGCGAACGGACCACGTGTAATTTTGCCCCGTCACCTTTGGGTCGCTCATGAAGGACCACAATGTGCGGGAAGCTGCTCAGGAAAACGCCACCCGTTACGCCAGCTTCGCGTTCAGCTTGTCGATCTCCGGCTGGATGGTGGCGTCGTCGATTTTCGGGAACAGCACCTCCGGATGTCCGAGATCGTTCCCGCCGCCGATCCCGCTCGGCACGGCCCCAGCGCCCGGCCGGAGAGCCGGAAGGTTAAGGAAATCGCGGAGCCGGGCGGCGGTGGCGGGCATGAACGGCGACATGAACAGGCCAAGCGCCTCGACCACCTTGAGGCCGACGTGCATCGTTCTGGCGCAGGCCGCCATGTCGGTCTTCCGCGTCTGCCACGGCACTTCTTCCGCGAAGAACTGGTTGCCCTTCTGGGACAGGCGCATGAGGCGTTCAAGGGCGGCCTTGAAATGGAACTCGTCCAGGAGCTGGGCCATCTCCTTCCGCGTCTCCTCGATTTCAGCGAGAACGGCGGCGCCGGCGGCGGTCGGCTCGTCGATGACCGGCACCTTGTTGTCGAAATACTTGGCGCAGAATGTCAGGTTCCGCTGAATGAAGTTGCCGAGGTTGTCCGCCAGTTCACCGTTGTTATGCTGCTGGAACTGCTTCCAGGAGAAGTCGGCGTCCGACGTCTCCGGCGCTATTGCCGTCAGGTAATAGCGGAGCGGGTCGGGCGGGAACGCTTCCAGGTATTCGTCGACCCAGACGGCATAATCGCGGGACGTCGAAATCTTGTCGCCCTCGAGGTTGAGGAACTCGTTGACGACGACGGCATCCGCCACCCGGTAGTCGCCGTGGGCGAACAGCATGCCGGGGAAGATGACGGTATGGAAGACGGTATTGTCCTTGCCGATGAAATGGATAAGGCCGTTCTCCGGATTTTGCCAAAACTCCTTCCACTCGTCCGGCTTGTTCTGGGCTTCGAAATATTCCTGGCTGAATGTAATATAGCCGATGGGTGCGTCGAACCAGACGTAGAGGACCTTGCCTTCGCCGCCCGGAAGCGGCACCGGCACGCCCCACTCCATGTCCCGGGTTATGCCGCGTTCCTTCAAACCCTGGTCGAGAAGACCGTAGGAGAAGCGCTTTACCGACTCGCGCCATTCCGGATGCGAATCGAGGTATTCCCGAAGGGTGGCCGAGAAGGTGTCGAGGCGGAAGTACCAGTGGTCGGTCTGGCGGACTTCTATATGGCCTTTCGACTCGCGGCCGAGGGTCTTGCAGACCATGCATTCCGGATCGATAAGTTTGGTGGCGTCCATCGGCCGGCCGCATTTTTCGCACTGGTCGCCCCGGGCGCCCGGCGTTTTGCAGTCCGGGTAGTAACAGATGCCTTCGATATAGCGGTCCGGGAGGAAGCGTTCGCATTCGGTGCAGTAGACCTGTTCGCCGGTTTTCCTGACGATATGGCCGCTTTCGTAGAGACGGAGGAAAAATTCCTGCGCCACCTTTTCGTGGCGCGGCGTGTGGGTGCGGCCGTAGATACTGAACTCGACGCCGAGGCCGTCGAAGGCTTTCATGATTGAATTCGTATATTTATCGACAATTTGCTGCGGCGTGACATTGTCCTTGAGGGCGCTGAAGGTGATGGGGGCGCCGTTCTCGTCCGACCCGCAGATGAAATGCACTTCCCGGCCGCGAAGCTTGGCGTAGCGGACAAAAATGTCGGCGGGAAGATAGGCCCCGGCGACGTGGCCGATATGGAGCCGGCCGTTCGCGTACGGGAGGGCGGCGGTGACGAGAATGCGCTTTTTGTTTTGTAAATCCACGTAAAACTCCTCTGAATGGCGCCGGGAAGAACTGCCCGCGGCAACGGAAATGCCGCGACCGAAACAACACTTTCCCATTTTATCATAAGTTACTATACTCTGACAAGAGGACGGGGAACGGGCGCATCAAATCGGGGCGAAACCACCATGGCGGAACTCAGCAGTCAGGACCGGGATGTCATCTGGACGGCGGTGCATGAAACGCCGGCCGTGGACATCCGCGTCTTCACGGCGCCGCCGCCAGGGGAACCGGCCGTTTCCGCCATCGACGCCCTCCTCACCTCGCCGGAGCTCCTGCGCGAAATCTTCCGCCGCAGGGCCATCGCCAACCGTGAATACGGCCCGGTGTCGGCACGGGAAGCCTATATCCGATCGCTCACTTCGGCCGAACTGGCCGATCTGGTCTGGCGCCAGCTCCTTCTCGACCGGCAGCCACTGAGCGAACCGGCCCGCGTCGTCCTGACGACCATGGGCATGTTCGGCCTCGATGTCGCGTCCGGCGATCTCCGCCGCCTCAGGGATGAGTACGACGCCATTCCGCCGGACGAGCGGATCAGCCGGACCCTCGCCCTCGCCAACGTCACGAAAATATTGTATGCGACAGAATGCCTCTACGGCGACGACGCCGGGCCTGGGCGGCATCCGGCCTTCCGGCCGGTATTGTATGTGAGTGACCTCCTGGCCGACTGGAAGGAAAGCGCCCGTCGGCTCCGGTTGACCGGCTACGGCCTGAAGGCGCGGTTGAACGAGTTTTCCGCATTGGAACTCCGCCGTTACCTTACCGCCGAAATCCAGCGAATCGGCCCGGTCGGCCTTGGCCTCGACTGGCCGGACGCGGGCGACGTCACGGCGGTCGACTGTGTCCGCCGGTTGGTCCATGAGGCGGTACTCCCGCTGGCGCGGGAACGGAATTTGCCGTTTTTCCTTACTACGGGCGAAATGCGGGTGGACGACTTGGCAGACCTTTGGCGCGGTCATCCGGAAGTGCGGTTTATTCTCATTCCCGGCCGGGCCGACGAATTCGCCGCCGCCATTCGATCGGCGGCGAGAAGCCGGAATATGCTGCCGGCCGGTCCGGATCAACCGTTGTCGTTTCCCCGGGTGATTGAACCCTATCACAACGCCCGCCTGGAGACGCTTGGCGGCGCCTTCCACGCCTGCCATTCGTCGGCGGGCAGCGTCCCGGAACTGGTCGGCGCCTGGGCCCATGCCCGATGGACCCTTGGCCTTGCGCTTATCCGGCACTATACCGAACTGTGGCGCACCGGCTGGCAGTTTACGCCGGACGGAATTCGCCACGAAATCGCGATGATTCTCGCTGGAAATGCGGAAAGCTTTATTGGCTTTTAATCAGGTCAGCATTTCTCAAAAATTCCATTCTACAAATAGACATGTACCACACCCGTAAAATAGAACGGCCGCCCTTCCCTCATGGAGAAAGGCGGCATATGGCATGAACCGATCTTTGTAGAGTTTAGTTATGAATTGACCACAGCTTCGCCAGTTCCGGAATGATCGGCTCCGAGTTCTTCGTTTCCGTCACAATACCGGCGCGGAACGCTTCTTCCGGGCCCAGCACCTTGGCCGGACCGTTCATGCAGGCCATGATATCGAAGGTGCCGTTGGTGCGTTCGGTGAAGATTTTGGAATAGGTGTTGGTGTCGAGCGTAAGGGCCTCGTAAGCCTCGCCGATTTCCGGAGAACGGATATGGTCGCGGTAAAAGGTCCATTCGAAATTGTAGAAAAGAAACTTCGAATGCGGCGTCGCCGACCGGTTGTCGCTGGCGAGATAAAGAAGAAGCGCCGCCGACTCGATTGTTCCGACATTATGGGTGCAGAACGGCACCGACATGGACCGGAAGAAATCGTAAGCGCAGAACGCCGGCGGCAATTTCCCGCCAATGGACGAAAGGTAGAGGTGAATCTCCGATGACCCTTCCATATGGGCGGTATAGGTGAGGTCAATCAACCGGCTTATAGTATTATCGTTTATGGGTGCCATGAAACTAATAATGTCCACCCGCTTTTTCGGTTCCGTACCCATTCGGACGCCCTTTCGGCGTTGGCCCCCTCTCGGCCGCACTCCACTGCAACCACCCTTAAAAGAAGATGGGAGCAGCTTCTTGTTACTTTCACGCCGGCGCCGGTTGTCCTTCGATAACAACCGGCCGCGCGGGCGCTGATCGGTTCAGGTAAGAGGTACAACGGCGCTACAGCGGCCACTGACGCTGCTTCGGTACGACCCGGTTGAACTCGCCATTATGGTACATCTCCGCCTTGTCCCGGCCGTCGGTCACGGTGCCGTCGCCGTCCCGGGCGGGCTGGACATCGCCGTCCTGGACAAACCCTTCCGAATCCATGAGCGGTTCCGCCGTTTTGGACGGGGCGGCGATTCCTTCCGAATTCACTTCGGTGAATGGGTCCTTATCCTTGGGCGGCTGGCACGAAGCGCCGTCCCGTTTGTTGTCATCGGCCATTAAAATGCCTCCACAGTTGCCGCTCTCCCGGTAGACACTGTCCATGACAGCCGTGTTGTACGCCGCGCCTGATGAAGTTTTCCCTTTAAGTTGATAATTTCTTATATCACTGATGAGAATGGGTGTTCCGGGATGAAGAGATTCCAATATTTCCCACTTCTACCGCACGGCTTTTCCGGAATGGTCGTTTTTGATAATAAAGCTGGCTTCCGATAAGTTAATCGTCTTTTAATTTTTCTTCAAAAAATTCTAAAAAAAGTTGAATTTTTCTTACCTCCAGTC
>JAJBTL010000249.1:0-5966 GCA_020860865.1 Planctomycetota bacterium
TATCGCGTCGAGACTGACTTTTTTACCGGACTGTAAAGGGAACCATTTGTGCTGAAGAGCTTGTCCCTGGAAAATTTCCTCCTCTTTGAACAGGCCGACTTCGCGTTCGCTCCTGGCCTGAACGCCGTTTCCGGCGAGACCGGCGCCGGCAAAAGCCTTGTCGCCCGCGCCCTCGGCCTTGTCCTCGGCGGCCGGGGCGGCCAGGACGCCATCCGTCAGGGAGCGGACGAAGCCCGCATCACCGCCGTCTTCCATCCCCACGCCGGGGTCGACGACAGCGTCCTCGCCCTCGCCGACCCGAATGGCGACATCACCCTTACCCGTCTGGTCAGGCGGAACAAGGACGGCGGCGGCCTCGCCGTCAATGGAAAAGCGGTGACAGCCCACGCCATTCGCCAGACCCTGGCCGGCATGGTCGACTTCGCCGCCCAGAACGAGCACATGCGCCTCGGCGACCCGGCCTACCAGTTGGAACTCCTCGACGCCTACGGTCGCCTCGCCGGCGCCGCCGAACGATATCTGAACCAGTACCGCGCCGCCGAATCCCTCGCCCGCCGCCTCAAGGCCGGCCGGGAAGAACGCGAACTCGTCCGCCTCCGCCTCGAGCGGGCGCGGGAGGAACTGGCGGACATCGACCAGGCCGCCTACAACCCGGCGGCGGACGGCGGCCTCGAGGACGCCATCCGGGAAATGTCCAACGCCGCCCACATCGTTTCCGCCGCCCGCGAGGCGGGAACACTCCTGGAAGCGGGCGAACCGGGCGCGGTCGAGGCCATCGGCACGGCCTGGCGCGTTCTCGAAAAACTGGCGCCGGTGTCGCCGCGTCTCGCCGAAGCCGCCGCCGACATCGCCGCCGCCCTCGATTCGGTGGAATCGGCCCTCGGGAAATTGTCCGAACTGGCCCGCGACGTCGACGCGAATCCTGAACGCCTCGACGCCATGATCGGCCGGTCGGAAATGCTCCGGACATTGGCGAAACGCCTCGGCATCGACATGTCGGAACTCCCGGCCCGCCGCGACCGGCTGGCCCTGGAAATAGAAGACCTGTCCGGCTGGGCCGCGGGCGAGGACGAAACGCGGAAGCGCCTCGGGGAACTCCTCCCCGGCGTCGCCGAAGCCGGCCTCGGCCTTGGAAAAAAACGCCGGGACGCCGCGAAACGTTTGGCCCGGGCCGTCAACCGGGAACTGGCCGGCCTCGGCATGGAGCAGGCCGGTTTCCATGTCGAATTCGAACCTCTTTGGCACGACGAAATGCCGCTTGACGATATCCTCGCCGCCGGACCGAACGGCCTGGACGAGGTCAATTTCTACCTGACGCCGAATCCGGGCGAAGCGCCGTCCGCCGTGGCCGGCGCCATTTCCGGCGGCGAGTCGTCCCGGGCCGTCCTCGCGATAAAGAGCGCCCTGTCCCAGGTCCACCGGCCCGACCTCATGTTCCTGGACGAGGTCGACGCCGGCGTCGGCGCCCGGCTCGGGCGGGAACTCGGCATCAAGCTGGCCGAGATGTCAGCGACGCGGCAGATTATCGTCATCACCCATTTGCCGCAAATTGCCGCCTATGCCGAACGACACCTTAAGGTGGCGAAGGCGGTCAGGAAGGGCCGGACCAGCGCCACGGTGGAAATCCTCGCGGACGAGAACCGGGTCAAGGAAATCGCCAGCATGATCCACGGCAGCGCCGCCAATGCCGTCACCATCGAACAAGCCAGGGAAATGCTGGACGAAGGCGTCCGCCTGGCCGGAAACGACGGCGCGGACGGCTGAACCAAACGACAATGTGCGCATCATTACGCGGATGACCATAAAGGATACGACGTGGAAGCAAGCAGCAAATCGAGCGGCCGGACTGTCCAGAACGGCATCCCCGACGTCACCGCCTACCTCCGGGAGCGGCAGCTCCTCAGTGACGATCAGATAAAGGCCGTCGTCCTCGCCGGCCAGGTCGGCGACTTCCGCCGGGGAATCGACCCGGGCGACCCGGTGTACAAGATTGTCATCCTTCTCGGCTTTGTCAGTCCGGCCGAGGTCGCCGTCGCCGTCGCCAAAGTGATGGGCGTCGTCGCCTACACCGTCATCGACGGCTATCCGGTCGACCCGCACCTGCCGCCGGCCGTTCCCCGCGACTTTATCGACAAACACCACATCATGCCCCTCTTTAAGGACGGCAAGGTCAGCGCCATGGTGGCGGCGGCCATGCCCCTGTCGTCCGATTCGGAACGGTTCCTCGCCGAGGTCCTCGACGTCAAGGAAATCCATTACCTGCCGGTTCGCCGGGAGGATCTTCCGCCCCTGGTCAATCGGGTGTTTTCCGCCCTGAAGCAGCGGGAAGTGCAGGGCGTCCGCCTCGGCGAAATCCTCGTCCGGGAAGGCCTCCTGCCGTCGGAAAGCCTCCAGACCACCATCAACGCCGCCCAGGCCGCCGGCATGCCGCTCGGCCGCTACATGGTCAAGGCCGACATGGTGGACGAGGAAGTCCTGTTCCGCACCCTGGCCGGCATGGCGGACCTGCCGTTCATCACCGGTACGGAAGGGTTGGAACGGTTCAAGGATTCCGGCCTTAAACAGCGGCTCAAGAAGGAATACGTCCGCTTCAACCTGATTATCCCTTACGCCATCCGGAACCGCGTCCTCTACGCCCTCACCGCGAATCCGTTCGTCAAGGCGAACGAACTGCCGCACTCCTACGGTTGTGTCAGGATGGACCTGTCCGTCGTAACGGAATCCGCCTTCGCCCGCATCTACGAGAAAGTCTACAAGGAACCGATCAACCTCGGGGACGAGGAAAAACTCGCCTCCGTCGCCAAAAAACAGCCGACCGATAACTTCGACGGCATGGGCCTCGAAGGCACGGACGAGGACGACATCCGCGCCCGCTACGAACATATCCTCAACCGGATTATCCTGAAGGCCATCCAGTTGAACTGTTCCGATATCCATATCGAGAACTACGACGAATTCATCCAGACCCGCCTCCGCATTGACGGCGTTCTCCATAACGTTCCGGACAGCGGCATAGACAAGGAATCGCTTCGTGGCGTCATCAACGTCCTGAAAATCGAAGGCGACATGAATATCGCCGAGACGCGGCAACCCCAGGGCGGATCGTTCAGGAAAATCGCCCCGGACGGCACCCCGTACGACTTCCGCGTCCAGGTCATGCCCACGGTTAACGGGGAGACGGCGGTTATCAGGCTTCTTCCCGGCCGGAAAGCCATCCCGACCCTGGCGCAAATCGGCTTCCCCGGGAATATCCTGGACGGGTTCGAACGCGCCATCAACAACCCGAGCGGCCTCATCCTCGTCACCGGTCCGACCGGCAGCGGTAAGACGACGACCCTCAGTTCGGCATTGGCCCGCGTCGCCATGGATCCGACCTGCAAGGTGCTAACGGTCGAGGACCCGGTCGAATACCAATTACCCAACGTCACCCAGGTGGAAATCATCCCGTCGAAAGGCGTCGACTTCGCCGCCGCCGCCCGGGGCTTCATGCGTATGGACCCGGACGTCATCCTCATCGGCGAAATCCGCGACGAAGAGACGGCGAACGAGGCGATGAAATTGTCCTACTCCGGCCACCTGACGTTCTCGACCCTCCACACCTCCTCCGCCATCGCCACGGTGGAACGTATGTACGGGTTCAATCTGGACAAGTCGCTCCTCATAGAACAGATGCTCGCCATCTGCTCCCAGCGGCTTCTCCGGCGCCTGTGCCCGAAGTGCCGGGAACCCTACACCCCGAACGAGGACGATATGAAAAACATCCTCTATCAGGGCATGCCGGAAGGGATGCGCTTTTTCCAGTCCAAGGGCTGCGACTACTGTAAGGGCCTCGGCCACAGCGGCCGGGTGATGCTTGCCGAATTCCTCAACTTCACCGGCAACACCCGCGCCACCTTCCGCCGCGAGACGGAGCAGAACCTTATCTACATTCAATTGATGGGTCGCGGCCTCGAACCTATGATCGACGACGCCTTCAACAAGGTCCACCGCGGCTACATCGACATCCGCTGGCTGCCGGAAGTCATTCCGCAGGACTACCTGGAACTCGGCCCCTCGAACGCCATCGACCTCAACCCGAACGCGCCGCTGTTCGGCGAGGCGCAGCCGGACGCGGCCAAGGCGTTGACGACGACGGCCGCACCGGCGGCGGCATCGTAGGCGGGGTTCCGGGCATGGCCGCCCCCTGGACGGCACAGTTCATGACGCCGGCGTTACAGCCACGTGTGGCGAAAGCACCGGGACAGAGGGTTTGATTCCCGTTTCCCTGTTCACCCGGTGCCTGTTTCCTTATACTATATGGAGCAAATTGGGGGAGGCGGAGCAGCCTCCCCTTGTCGTACAAGTACTACGCGTACAGGTTCATAGAGAAGTTTGGAGAAGCAATGCGTTGTGTTGAACAAAAGGCCACCCTGGTCCAGTGCACGCCGAACGCCGCCGCCATGCTCGAACGCATCGCCCGCGTCTGCTACAATTCAGAAGACCGCATGGCCTGCGACTGCCCGGACGGCGAGTGCGAAAAATGCCGCGCCCGCCGCGACAAATTCCTCGGCGGCCTCAAGGAACGGCGCCACGATTCGGTGTTCGAACATGCCGCCGCCACCTTCCGTATCGTCACCGACCGGGGCATCACCCACGAACTGGTCCGTCACCGCCTGGCCAGCTTTACCCAGTCGTCCACCCGCTACATCAAGTACGACGACGACCTCCCGGTGGTGCCGCCGTTGTTCAAAACGGCGGACGAGGAAACGGTCTGGCGTACCGGCGTCGAACAGGCCGAGGCGGCCTACCGGAAGCTCCTCGAGTCAGGCGTCCCGGCCGAGAACGCCAGGGACGTCCTCCCGACCTGCACCGCCGCCACCATATTTGTCACCGCCAACTTTCGGGAGTGGCGGCATATTCTGAAGCTCCGGCTGGCCCGGGGCGCCCATCCGAAAATACGCCTTCTCGCCCGGATGGTGTGGGAAGCATTGACGCCCGCCTGCCCGGTCTATTTCGCCGATTTGGAAAAGGAATTCGCCGACCTATGAATATCCGCTTCGCCCTCTACGACAATGACGCGGCCTTCGCCCCGACCAAGGCCCACGACTCCGACGCCTGCTACGACCTGTTCGCCCGCACCTATGCCGCGCCCGAGGCGTTGGCGGCGGAGTCGACCGAATACACCCTCGCGCCCGGCCACCGCGTCCTGGCCCGGACCGGCGTGTTTGTCGAACTGCCAGCCGGGTGGGAGGCCTTGGTCCGTCCCCGTTCCGGGAACGCCCTCAAGATGGGCATGACCATCCTGAACACCCCCGGCACCATCGACGCCGGCTACCGGAACGAAATCGGCGTCATCCTCCATAACGCCGGGCAGGAGCCGATGGCGCTCGTTCGCGGCCAGAAAATCGCCCAGATAGCCTTCCGGCCGATTCCGGAACACTCGGTCGAACAGATTACGATGGATGAATTCCGCACCGACACCGACCGGGGCCTCGGCGGTTTCGGCAGCAGCGGAATAGGGCGGTCGTGATGACGGACCCGCACGCGCCCCTCCCGATGCACGATGACCGCCCGGACTGGCATGAATACTTCATGGCGGTGGCCAAGCTCATCAGTACCCGCTCGACCTGCAACTCGCGGCCGACCGGCGCCATCCTCGTGAAGGACCGGCACATCCTCGCCACCGGCTACAACGGGTCGCCTCCGGGCGCGCCGCACTGCCGGGGCACGTTCAATCCGGACGGCACGCCGTTCTGCTACAGCCGCCACATGGGCGCCGCCGACGCGAACAAGTATAACTACTGCCGGTCGAGCCATGCCGAAGCCAACGCCGTCGCCCAGGCCGCCCGCCTCGGCATCGCCGTCGAAGGCGCGGCCGTGTACACGACGCTGGCGCCGTGCTATATTTGCACCAAGCTTCTCGCCGCCGCCCGGGTGGCGGAGGTCTATTACGAACACGATTACGAATCGTCGGACCGGCGCCGGGA
>JAJBTL010000249.1:5976-8854 GCA_020860865.1 Planctomycetota bacterium
GCGGGGGGGGGGGGGGGTCTTCTCTAACCCCCCCCGCACCCCCCGGCGGCGGCCGGGCGGGGCCCCCACCACTGGCAGTCCATTTACCGCGAGTCCGGCATCAAGGTCTGGCACAAGGTCACCGTGTCCGAAGCGGCAATGGCGTCGTTCCGGGAGGCGTTTTCCGGGGTGACGTCGGAGCGGCGGTTGGGAAAGCACTGAGAAGGGATATGGACCGCCGTCACCGATGGTGCGGCGGTTGCCAGGAAGTTTTTTCAGGGCGGTGATGGGTTTGGCTTATCGTGGCGGGTTTGTTCACCACTACGGACACGGATAAACAGTCATTATGGATACGGTTACCCATTCGCTGGTCGGCAGCGCCATATCGGACGGCTGGTTCAGGAAACGCCTGGGCCCGATCGCGACGCCGTTCGCCCTTGTCGCGTCGGCCTTGCCGGACGTGGATATCTTCACCTACCTAATTTCCCCGGAGTCGGCCTGGATGCATCACCGGGGCTACACGCACAGCTTTTTCGTCATGCTCCTGGCGGCGCCGCTCCTCGGCCTCGCCGGTTACTTCATTTCGCGCCGCCGGGGCGAATACTGGCGCTGGGCGCTCCTGGCGCTCCTCTGCCTTTACGCCCATACGCTTATTGACCTGGTAACCAGTTGGGGAACGATGCCGCTCCTGCCGTTCTCGAACGCCCGGGTGTCGTGGGATGTGGCGCCGATTCTCGACATCTTCGTCACGTCGGTGACGGCCGCCTCGTTTGTCCTGAACCGCATTCTCCGTTGGGAACGGGTCGACACCTTCATCAATCCCCTCAGGTATCCGGTGGTGCACCGCCATCCCCGGCGCCAACGGGTTGGCGATCGGGTCGGTGCGGTGGCGACGGTTTTGGTCGTCGTCTACCTCCTTCTCGGCTGGCACCAGAACTGGCAGACGGTCAAGATCGCCCGTGCCGCCCTCGAGTCGCAGGGCGTGACCGCAACCGAGGTCCGGGCTCTTCCCATCATGTTCACGTACATCGCCTGGAACATTGTTGCCCGGGACGCCGACGGCACCATCTACAATGCCGTGCATTCGAGTTATGCGCCGCAACCGATGGCGTTCCGAAAGTACAGGACGCTACCGCACGAAGAGGCGCGGACCGTCCTCGATAGCCCGGAAGGCCGGATGTTCCGCTGGTACAGTCAAAACATGTTTATCGCCAATCGGCACCCGGACGGCGATGGCTGGCGGGTGAACCTCGAGGACCGGCGCTTTTTCACCATGACCCGTCCTGACCGGTCCCAGTTCGTCATGGCCTTTACGGAAGCGCCGGACGGCACCATCACCGGCGTCCATTCCGTCCAGGCCGCATTGGACGGCATCAGCCTCCGGGACGAACTTGACGGCCTGTGGAACCTGACCTGGCGCGGCCGGCCGGACGCGACGGCGGCGCCTATTGTCCCGCCTTCGGATCAATAAATCGCGCCAATGTCGGTGTATGACGGTCGCATCCGGGGCATGTAAAAATCTCCCGGACGCGCGATTGACTTCCCTGCGAAAACGGCTATACTTTTCAGTTCAAAACCGACCATGCGGAGAGGTGGCAGAGTGGTCGAATGCACCGGCTTGCTAAGCCGACGTAGGGGGTAACCTCTACCGAGGGTTCGAATCCCTCCCTCTCCGCCAATTTATTCACCACCAACAATCCCAAGCCTTACGAGGCTTGGGATTGTTGTTTATAATGACGTGCTAAAGCAAATTAAGGAATTATCACGAAAGTTCTTAAAATGCTCTAATCGAGGTCAAAAGCCAGGGTTCAAGGAGAACGTCAGAATGGATATCCGCGTGTTACGGTACTTCGTCACGGTGGCCCGTGAAGGCAGTATTACCGGCGCTGCGAAATATCTCTATGTCACCCAGCCGACCCTTTCGCGTCAACTCAAGGAACTCGAGGAAGAATTGGGGAACAAGCTTTTTCCGGAGCAGCTACAGCGTCAAACTGACGGACGAGGGAATGCTTCTCCGCAAGAGGGCCGAGGACATTCTCGACATGGTGGACAAAACGACGGCCGAGTTCAAGTCCCTGAACGACATCCAGGGCGGCGACATCCATATCGGCGCCGCCGAGACGGACGCCATGAAATACCTCGCCCAGGCGGCCGAGGATCTGCACAGACGCTGTCCGAATATCCGCTATCACTACTACAGCGGCAACAACGAGGAAATGACGGAGCGGCTGGATCGCGGGCTGTTCGACTTTTGCCTCCTCGTCGAGCCGATCGATATCGTGAAGTACAGTTACATCACCCTGCCTGCCAAGGACACCTGGGGCGTCATCATGCGGAAGGACAGCCGCCTCGCCGAAAAGAATTCCGTCAAAGTGAATGATCTCGTCGCCCAACCGATAATCTGTTCGCGTCAGGCACTCAAGAACGAACTGGCGAACTGGTTCGGGGATAAGATTGACCGCATCCAAATCGCCGCCACCTACAGCCTTGTCTTCAATGCCACATTCATGGTCAAGGGGGGTCTCGGGTACATGGTCGGTTTCGACAAGCTGGTCAACACCTCCAGCGAGAGCGAATTGACTTTCAGGCCGCTCAAACCAAAACTGGAGTCCGGCCTCTGCATCGCCTGGAAGAAATACCAGGTCTTTTCACCGGCGGAGGAGATGTTCCTCGCTGAAATTCAATCCCGATTCCCCGACGCTGTCCATGAATAATCCGAACGCCCACGGCATGGGCATTCGGGTAGTACATGGGAAAATTCGGTTCATACCTTTGTCAGACCGTGCAGCCACCGGATCACGGAAGCACGAGCGTTCTGTATTCGGCGATGTAGCGCTTTTCCTTTTTTTGTCACCCATGACTTCACTGACGACTTTTCCGCCGTGCATCATCCCTGCCG
>JAJBTL010000366.1:0-2642 GCA_020860865.1 Planctomycetota bacterium
GATCCGGGTATTCCCACACCACTTCCTGGGCCAAGGTCAGGGCGTCCTCGATTTCGTTGTGCTGGAGATAAGCCAGCGCCTGCTTCAGCTTGTCCGAATCGCCTTCGGTGATGTCCTTCGGCAACTGGTCAACGCGAATAATGGTGGTGGCGGTTTTAGCCCGGTACGATGTATCGTAGGCGGAGATGCCCATCTTCCTGGCTTCCGCCCGGCTGACCGGCTCGCCGCTCACCTCAATGGCATCGATGTCGGCGGTCTCCTCGTTCGAGGCGAGGCCGCCGTTGTCGACGCCGAAAGAGAACCCGGAATCCAAATCTTTCACAACCGTCTCCGTTGCTGGCGAAGCTTCATGCCTGGAAAAAAAGTTTACGTAAACACCATAACGCCTGACGGGCCACAGAAAACGTAACCCGGATAGCCTCAGCCCGTTCGCTGAACGGACGTGGCGTATACGGTCAAACCGCAGTATGATGGATTTACACGTTATTTGGGTTGCCCGGCCTCGAACCCGAGATCGTCGATGGCGGCGCGGACCTTTTCGACATCGACGCTGGCGCCGCTGACGACCGCTTCGCCCTTTTCCAGGCTGACCGCGACGGAATCGACTCCATCAACGGCTGATACGGCTTTTGTCACGGCATTGACGCAATTCTGGCAGTGAAGTCCTTCCACCGGGATTGTTACCGAACTCATACAGATGCCCTTTCGTCCTGGTCCATGAACCAATCGAACAAATCCTCTCCGTATACTATACCAGTTACTCACGGTCGCTTCCAGTCGAAATGCCGACGCGGCGTCAATGCTTCAGAGACCCTCGATGGCCGAAACGCTTGCAATGAGCCGGCCCGACCCGTCCGGCAGGGTGATGGCCAATTCCCCGTTGTCACCGATGCCGGTGACGACCCCGGTAACCCGGCCGCCGTCCAGCCGCGCCGTCAGTGTTCGCCCAAGGCCCCAAAGGTTGGCGGTAAAGTCCGCCCGAATAGCGGGAAAGCCGCCGCGTTGCCAGGCGTTGATGCGGTTCTCCAGGCACCGGAGGACCCCGGGCAGAAGTTCCTCCGGGTGATACCGTCCGGGGACGAGTTCCTCCAGTGACACTGTCGTCCGGCCGATTGCCGCGTCGCGGCCGGGCCGGGCGCGGATGTTGATGCCAATCCCGACAACGAGGCGAAGAAGGCCGTCCGCCGCCACGCCGCCTTCCGTGAGGATGCCGCACATTTTGCCGTCGCCGACAAAGATGTCGTTCGGCCATTTGCAGGCGGCCGGGACCCGGAACGGCGCGGCGGCAAGAAAATCCCTGACGCCGAGGCCGCAGGCGAGCGGGAGCGTCCCCGCCTGATCCGGACCGATGGCGCCGGTCCAGACAAAGGAAAACATGACATCCCCTTCCCGCGCCGACAACCACGACGCGCCCATCCGGCCGCGACCGGCGGTTTGTTTTCTCGCGGCGACGACGGTGCCGGCCGGCGGAGGCGTTCCAGTGGCGACGCGCTCCTTCAGGCAATCGCTTGTCGAGGCTGTCTCGTCAAGCCATTCGGGTGGGCTGAAGCGGAAGGGTTCCTGTTCCTGCATGGGACATGGCTCCTTGGCTGAACGGGGCGGATTTGTCCGCCGTGCAATCTTTTCCGTATGGCTTTACGGAAGAACGTGTATACTAGGTGGTCGTTCAAAATTAACCACCCCGTTCTTCGAGAGAACGGCGGTGGTCGAACAAGTATACGGTTTCTGGCGCCGGTTTTGCCAGGGGAAACGACCACCTTCATCCAAGGATGCGGAATGACTGACGAAAGCCTGGACCAGGAAGAATTGAAGAAAAATCATTTCGAACGGCTCCTCGAGGAAAACCGCCGTCTCGCCCAGCGCTGTCTCGAACTGGAAAGCGCCTCCCGCCGCCAGATGGAAAAGCTGCAGGTCGTGAACCAGACCCTGACCCGGGGAGACTCCGACCTCTGCCTCCTCCTTGAGAACGCCGCCATCGGCTTCGCCCTCACCGACCTCAATTTCCGCGTCGCCACCGCCAACCGCACCCTTGCCGACATGCTTGGCTATATGCCGTCGGAACTGGCCGGCGTCAATTTGGCCAATTTCGTCTATGTCGGAAAACTGCCCGTCTTCACGAAAATCGCCACCGGCCAGGAGACGGACGCCGGCAACCTCGCCGCCATTATTGAACTGGTGACACGGAGCGGATCGCTCCTCCCCTGCCGCGTCGCCGCCTCCAACTGGCTGGACGAAAACGGCGCCAGCAAGGGCCACTTCCTCCTCGTCTTCGACGCCGGACCGGAACTGACGGCGGCCGGGCGCCTCCGGGAAATGGAACAGGCCCTGGCCGAGACGGAAAAATCCCGGCAACTGTTCCTTGAAGTTGTCGGCCGGGAACTCCGCACTCCGGCCAGCGGCGGCGTCGGCATGAGCCGGATGCTCATCGATTCCGGAATCGGCGGCCGCGAGCGGGAACTCGTCGGCGTCATTCATTCGTCCGCCAGTTCCCTCGTCAGAATGGTGGACGACCTCATCGACGTCGCCAACCTCGACGCCGGACGCGTCCGTTTCGATCCGGTGGCGGTGTCGCCGTCCGATCTCGCCAACGGCGTCGCCAACCTGTTCAGCGTCAGGGCCGCGGAAAAAGGCATCGCTCTCCG
>JAJBTL010000366.1:2652-8831 GCA_020860865.1 Planctomycetota bacterium
GGTCATAGACGACAACGAGCGCCTTTTTGACAGCCTCGCTATCAATTTGCGCAAGAAAAAACTGGACGCCCACTGGGCTGCCGGCTGCGGCGACGCTATGCGCCTGCTGGCTGAACGCGATTTTGCCGCTGTTCTCCTCGACCTGGCGCTGGGCGAGGAAAAAGGCATCGATCTCCGCGTCCACACCGCCACGAACGTCCCGGACCCCATCCTCGCCGACCCGCACCTCCTCCGGCGGGTGCTGGCGCACCTTCTCGACAATGCGGTGAAATTCACCGAACGCGGCCATGTCTCCCTCGTCGTCGACGTTCTCGATTCCCGCATCCGTTTCATGGTCTCGGACACCGGCCCCGGTATCACGCCGGAGGCGGAAGCGGCCATTTTCGAATCGGCCTTCGCTCCGGACAACGCCGTCACCCGCCGCCACGGCGGCATCGGCGTCGGCCTCACCATCTGCCGCCGCCTCGTCGCCGCCATGGGCGGCCGGATGTCCCACGAGTCCGAGCCGGGACGCGGCAGCGAATTCCATTTCGTCATTCCGCTCGAACGGCCGGAGCCGAATTCGGAAACGCGCCGCATCGAAGCGCCGGTGGAGGCGATTCACCTGCCGGCCATGACCGTCCTCCTGGCCGACGCCAATCCGGTCAGTAGCGGCGTTCTCCAGGCCTATCTCCGCTTCGACAGCCACCGCCTTACCGTGACGGACAACGGCGTCGACGCGGCGGAAAAGTGTCGGACCGGCCACTACGACGTCGCCATTCTCGATCTCGACTTGCCGAAGCTGGACGGGATGGAAGCGCTCCAGATTATCCGGGAGGACGAACGCGACCGCCCCGGCCGACGCGTCCCGGTCGTCCTCATCGCCACCCAGGGACGGCTCAGGCAGCCGGAATACTACAAACGGGCCGGCGCCGACGGCGTCGTGACAAAACCGATTCACCCGGTGGATCTCATGCGCGCCATCGCCAAGGCGACCGGCGCCACGCCGCTCTCAGTCGCCAAGGCCGAGGCGCCCGGCGACTATCAGCCCGATTCCCGCCGCAGTTCCATCCGCCGCATCGACGGCAGCCACCTGGTGAACATTAAACAGGTGATGCGGGACGAGCAATTCGTCGGCCTCCTCCGCTTCTTTCTGGAGGACGCCATCCCCGGCCTGGAACAATTGAAATCCGACATCGACGGCGGCCGCTCCGACGTGTCCAGCCTGTCCTTCGCCGCCGCCAAGATGCGCGGCCTCGCCGGCTACCTCGGCCTGTCCGCCCTTGCCAGCCTTCTCGAGCGGCTGGAAAAGGCCATCGTCAACCACGCGCCGGCCGTGGACGTCATGCGGTACGCCGCCGAACTGCCGATTGTAACGAACGACTCCATCGAGGAACTGCGGCGCATCTTCCCGGAGGCGTTCAGCCAAATGCCGAAAAAGAGCCGGGACACCCGGGCCTTTATCCGGCCTATTGATTGAGTCAAATCTTTCGACTCCGGCTCACGTTCATACAGCGACGCGGCCGGACCGTCGATAAAAGAAAAGAACACGACATAGACCAAGGTATACGTACCACAGAGAAAACAGAGAAAAGTACAAAGGAAGGAACACGCACCATGCTGGACATGCGCCTCTTAAAAGACAACCCGGATTTTCTCCGCGAAGCGGCGGAACTGAAGGGCGTGACAGTCGACATCGACCGGGCCGTCGCCCTCGACGCCCGCCGGCGGGAAATCCTTCTCGAGAAGGAATCCCTCCAGAACGAACGGAACCGCGTCAGCAAGGAAATCGCCATGGCGAAAAAGGATGGCAAGGACACCACCGCCATCCAGGAAGAAATGAAAAGTGTCGGCGCCCGCATCGCCGCCCTCGAAGCGGAAGAACGGGACATCGCCACGGAACTCCAGACCATTATGCTGGCGATCCCGAACCACCCGTCGCCCGACTCCCCGGTCGGCGATGAAACCGCCAACGCCGTCGTCGCCGAATGGGGCGAAAAACCGTCGTTCACCTTCACCCCGCGTCCGCATTGGGACATTGGGGAAGAACTCGGCCTGTTCGACCTGAAGCGCGGCGTCAAGATTTCCGGACCCGGCTTTATCCTTTACCGGGGCCTCGGCGCCCGCCTCGAACGGGCGCTCTTCAACTATTTCCTCGACTTCCACACCAGCCGCCACGGCTATACCGAATGGTTCCCGCCCTTCCTCGTCAACCGGGAAAGCATGGTCGGCACCGGCCAAATCCCGAAACTGGAAGAGGACATGTACCACTGCGACAAGGATGACGACCTCTTCCTCATCCCGACCGCCGAGGTGCCGATTACGAACATCCACCGGGACGAAATCCTCCCGTTGGAATCCCTCCCGTACAAATACTGCGCCTATTCGGCCTGTTTCCGCCGCGAAGCCGGCGCCGCCGGCAAGGACACCCGCGGCCTCCTCCGCGTCCACCAGTTCAACAAGGTGGAACTGGTCAAAGTCTGCCGGGCCGAGGAAAGTTACAAAGAATTGGAACTGCTCCGGAAGGACGTCGAGGATATTCTCCAAAGCCTCAACCTCCATTACCGCGTCCTCAACCTCGCCACCCGGGACATGTCGTTCGCGGCGGCCAAGTGTTATGATTTCGAGGTCTGGTCGGCCGGCGTCGGGAAATACCTGGAAGCCAGTTCCTGCTCCAATTTCGTCGACTACCAGGCCCGCCGCGCCAACATCCGGTACAAGAACGAAAACAAGAAAACCGTCGTCGCCCATACCCTGAATGCCAGCGGCGTTGCCCTGCCCAGGACCGTCGTCGCCCTTATCGAGAACAACCAGCGGGAAGACGGTTCCGTCGCCATACCCGAGGTGCTGGTCCCGTACATGGGCGGGTTGACCGAACTCAGGAAGGCGTAGGCCGGGTCGCGCGGACAGCGCTTTTCGGACGACACATCCGTCCACGTGAGGGATAACGCAATGCCTTCCGGTAACGGGCAATGGCGTATGCGTACAATAAAGATAATCGCGGCCGGATTTGCCGGCCGGAAACAGAAAGAATCAAAACGTGAGTAAAGACCACAGTAAAGACGCGGAATACGAACAGGCCATCCGGGCCTTCATATCGAGCCCCGAGTACCGGCCGATGCGCTCCCGGGATATCTCCTATGCCCTCGGCTACACGAAGAAGGAGTTCCCCGCCTTCCGGGGCGTCCTCGAAGTGCTTCGTCAAAACGACGAGGTCCAGCGCGGCCGCGACTCCCGCTGGCGCCTCCCCCGGAAGGAAACGGAACTGGTCGGCGACATCGACATCGCCATGGCCGGCCACGGTTTCGTCATCCCGGAAAACCGGGAAGACCCCGACGTCTTTGTTCCGCCGGACAAGCTGCTGGACGCCTTCGACGGCGACACCGTCCGGGTAAAAGTCTCCGAGTCGGAACGGAACGGCGAACGCCGCCTTTCCGGCCGGGTCGTCGAAGTTATCAAGCGCGCCCGCACCCGCATCGTCGCCAAGATGATCCCGCGCCACCGGGCCCTGGTCGAAGACCCGAGGAACCAGTACGAATTCGCCCTCGAGTATTCGCCGGAAGCGCCGGCCCGGTCGGCCTCGCAGGCCGCCAAGTCGCAGCGCCGCCGCCGCAATGCCGAACGCGCCGGTCTCGACGCCACCAAGGCGTCTGTCCGCCTCACCGTTTCGGACGACAGCGAACTGCCGCCTCCCGGTCAGAAGGTGCTTATTGAAGTCTTGGCCTGGCCGCTCAGCCAGGGCGGCGCCAGGGCGGTTATTGTCGAGGTCCTCGGCCCCTCGGGCGATCCGGACACCGAAACCGCCGCCATCCTGGCGGAAAACGGCGCGCCCGGACCGTTCCCCGAGGAAGTCGTCCACGAAGCCCGCCGCCTGGAACGCGACCTGACCCCGGCCGAACTGGCCGGTCGCCTCGACTGCACCGGCGACCTCACCTGCACCATTGACCCGGTCGACGCTCGCGACTTCGACGACGCCCTCGGCCTCCGGGTCGACGCCGACGGCAACTATATTGTTGATGTCCACATCGCCGATGTCGCGCACTATGTCACGCCGAAGTCCATCCTGGACGAAGAAGCGCGGGACCGTTCCACCAGTATTTACCTGCCGGAACGGGTCATCCCGATGCTGCCGGAAGAGATATCAAACGACATCTGTTCCCTCCGCCCCCTCGAAGTGCGGCCGGCCAAAACCGTCCGCCTGAAGTACACGCCGGAAGGGGACCGGGTCGGCTATACCATTCACCGGAGCGTCATCCGGTCGAGCCACCGCTTCGCCTACGAAGAGGTCCGGGATCTCATCACCCATCCGGCGCTGGCCGATGCCTTCCCCGACCAGGACCTTATGGCCATGGTGCGGAAGCTGTACGACCTCGCCATGACGCTCCGGAAGCGGCGGCTGTCCGGCGGTGCTGTCGAACTGAACCTCCCCGAGTTCCGCGTCGTCATCGACGCCGAAGGCAAGGCCGTCGATATGGTGAAGGTCGAACACGACTTCTCCCACCAGCTGGTCGAAGAGTTCATGCTCGCCGCCAACCGGGCGGTGGCGGAATGGGCCGCCTCGAACGGCCTCCCGGCCCTGCACCGACAGCACCCGGCGCCGAAGGAGGAACGCGTCCTCGAACTGGCCGAATATCTGAACGCCAGCGGCTACCCGTTCAAGCCGCCGCTGACGAGAAAAAAGCTTAACAAAGTCATCGAAAAAGCCGCCGGCAAGCCGGAAGAACACGCCATCAACCTGATGATCCTGAAGTCGTTCCAACAGGCGGTGTACGGGCCGGATGCGGATATCGGCCACTTCGCCCTGAACTTCACCAAGTATATGCACTTTACCAGTCCTATTCGCCGCTATCCCGACCTCTACCTCCACCAGATGCTTGACCGCGCCTTCGCGGAGGGAGCGGAAAAGGCGAACAAACTGCCGAAAAAACTGCGGAAGCTGGTCCAGGCCGACGAAAACCTCGAGACCCTTGGTCACCACACATCCGGCCGTGAACGCCGGGCCATGCGCATCGAGGAGGAGGTCAAGGACTTCCGCCGCCTCGAACTGTTGTCCCACGCCGTCGGCCAGGAATTCGAAGGTGTCGTCACCGGCATCAAGCGGTTCGGCATCTTTGTCGAAATCAGCGGGTATTATGTGGAAAGCCTTATCCATAAGACCGTCCTGGCGAAAAAAGGCTTTTCGACCCGGGAAGAACTGCCGCCGCCCGCCGCCGGCACCAAGAAGAAACCGGCGAAGCGGGAACGCCTGGCCGGCGATCCCGGGTTCCATATCGGCCAGGTCATCCGCGTCAAGGTCCGGAAGGTCGACCTTGCCGCGCGGCAGTGCGATCTCGATTTCCTCGGAGTCGAATAACAATGGCGGACGCGCCTATCCGCATCGTCCTCGCGGACGATCACCGGATGTTCCGGGAAGGACTCGCCAGCCTGCTCCGGGCCGAGGCCGACTTCGACCTTGTCGCCGAAGCCGGCAACGGCCGGGAAGCGCTCCGGCTGGCCCGGGAATTGACGCCGGATGTCCTCATCCTCGACGTCACCATGCCGGAGATGAACGGCGTGGACACCGCCCGGGCGGTGCGTGACGCTGTTCCGGACACCGCCATCCTCGCCCTGTCCATGCATGCGGAAGGCCGCTTTGTCACCGAGATGTTCCAGGCCGGCGCCGGCGGCTACGTCCTTAAAATGAGCGATTTCGACGAACTGGCGGAAGCGGTCCGCACCGTTTCCTCGGGCGGCCGGTTCATCTCGCCCCGGGTGGCCGGGGACGTCGTGTCCCTCATGGTGGAAAGTAGCGGCGCCGCCGTCGGCTCGGCGGATGGCCTGAGTAGCCGCGAACGGGAAATTCTCCACCTTCTCGCGGAAGGAAAATCCTCAAAGGAATCCGCCTCAATACTCCACGTCAGCGTTAAGACGGTCGATTCGCACCGTCGACAGATAATGGCCAAGCTCGGGCTCAACTCGGTGGCGGAATTGACCAAATACGCCATCCGTTCCGGTATCACAAGCCTCTGAAATTTCGCGGCGTGTGCCTGAGTCCCGAATCCGCTACGCAGTTCTGACTTCCTAAGTTGTTCTATAACTTCGGAACGTCGGCGTAGACGCGGAAAAATGGCCGGAAGACTTATTTTTTGCCCGGTATTTGGGCGGAAAATACGTCGAGAGGCCATTTTGACGAAGTATACGGCGGCGAGACCAGGTTATAG
>JAJBTL010000347.1 GCA_020860865.1 Planctomycetota bacterium
GGCAGCGTGGACGCCGGTGTTCCGCATGACCCCGTCCAGCATGCCGACGGCGTCGAGGAGTTTTTTTGTCTCGTCGTCGGCCTCGTACTCGGCCTTGAGTTCCGGGATGGTCTTGAGGGCCGAGGCGAGGGGGGCGAGGCCCTTTTCCGGCTTGAACATGTCCGGGATCATCTTGGCCAATTTGTCGGTCCGTTGGAGCGGCACGCCCATGACCCGGCCGACATCGCGGATGCCGGACTTGAGGGACAGGCAGCCGAAGGTGATGATTTTGGCGCAGTGGTCGGCGCCGTGCCGGTCGATGATGTGGGCGACCACTTCCTGGCGGCGTTCCTTGTCGAAGTCGAGATCGATATCCGGCATTTCGTTCCGGCCTTCATTGAGGAAGCGTTCGAAGAAGAGGCCGTATTTCAGCGGGTCGAGGTTGGTGATGCCGAGGCCGTAGGCGACGATGGAGCCGGCGGCGGAGCCACGGCCGGGACCGACCGGAATGCCGTTTTCGTGGGCGAAGTTGACGACGTCCCAGACGATGAGGAAGTAGTCGGGGAAGCCCATCTGGGTGATGACGTCCCGTTCCTTTTCAAACCGGGCGACGACGGCGTCCGGGAGCGGATCGCCGTAGCGTTTTTTTAAACCCTCGATGCATATTTTCGACATATATTCCACCGACGTCATCCCGTCCGGAATTTCCAGCGTCGGCAGATGGAAGCCGGACAGGGGCATCTCGAGATCGCAGATGTCGACGACGCGCATGGTGTTTTCGACCGCGTCCTCGAACCCCGGCAGGGCGGCGAGCATTTCCTCGGCCGACTTCAGGTGACAGCCTTTTTCCGCATGCATGCGGTTTTCATCGGCGAGGAGGCGGCCGGTGTTGATGCAGATCATGATGTCCTGGATGTCGATATGTTCCGGGAGGAGGTAGTGGGAGTCCGCGGTGGCGACAAGCGGGATGCCGGTCTTGTCCGACAGTTCCCGGAAGGCCGGGAGGATTTTCTGCTGATCGGCAAGGCCGTTATTCATAATTTCGAGGAAGTAGTTCCCCTTGCCGTAAACGTCCTGGTACCAGAGGGCGGCGTCCACCGCTTCCTGGAACTTGCCGGCGAGCAGCAGTTGGGGGATTTCCCCACGGAGGCAGCCGGAGAGGCAGGCGATGCCGGCGGACATCTCCTGCATGATAGTTTTGTCGATACGGGGATAGCGGTAAAAACCGTTCAGGAAGCCTTCCGAGCAGAGGCGGGAGAGGTTCTGGTAGCCTTCGAAGTTCCGGGCGATCAGGGTCAGGTGGTTGTACGAATACTGGTCGCCGACCGGCTTTTCCCGACGGTCGCCGGGCGCGACATAGGCCTCGAAACCGACAAGCGGTTTCATCCCCATTTTCTTGGCCGTGGTGTAGAAGTCGACAGCGCCGTACATGACGCCGTGGTCGGTGATGGCCATGGCGGTCTGGCCCATTTCCTGGGCCCGGCCGAGGAGCTTGTCGACGAGGACAATGCCGTCCAGGGTCGAATAATGGGAATGGATGTGGAGGTGCGCGAACGGAGTGGTCATGGCATTGTACCTTTATGGAACAGCATGGGTACCGGAATCACTGCCCAAGGAGTGATTTACGGTTCAGAGTATTTTTAGTGGTGGAAGTATACCCTATTCCTCCCGGAGTGGCAATCCGGAAAGGGCAAGGGGCCGCGTATTCAGGACACGACTTTCAGTCCGATAATTCCGGAGACGATAAGCCCGAGACAGACGAGGCGGGCCACGGCAATGGATTCCCCGAAGAGGACAATCCCGAGAATGGCGGTAAAGAGGGAGCCGATGCCGGTCCAGACCGCGTAGCCGGTGCCGACGGGCAGGAATTTCAAGGCCCAGGACAGGCCGAAGACGCTCACCGCCATCGAGGCGAGGGTGAGGATGGACGGGACAAGTTTCGTGAAGTTTTCCGAATACTTCAGGCCGATGGCCCAGCCGGTTTCAAACAGGCCGGAGACGATAAGGACAATCCAGGCGGTGGTCATGGCGCTTTTCTCCACAAACGAGCCGCGCGCGGGCGGGCGGCGTAAAAAAGACCGTAACAACAGCATTCCCTTCTCCAGGGGAGAAGGGAATGCGTGAGTAGGAAAATACCGCACAGGCGGTGATAATTACATCACCGTACCCATACCGTATTCACCCGTTTCTGTCAAGGCTGTCCGAACGAACCCGCGACGCCGGGCGGGCCGAAGCGCCTTCTATGTAATGTTATGCCAGCCGCGCCGACCCGGACGTCTGTCCCGGTTCGGCCGGGGTGGCGGTCCGCGCTGGCGTGGCGGTCGCCGTTGCCCGGGCGTACCACACTGACGCGATCACCATGGTGACCAGTTCCGCCACGGACAGCGCCACCCAAATAGATTCCGCTCCCCAGACGGCCGGGAAGCCGAAGAGGAATATCGGCACAAACACCGCCGACCGGAACAGGGCCAAAACAAACGCCGGCAGCGCCTGCTGGATGGACTGGAAGAAGGTAATGATAAGTATCGATATCCCGGCGAAAACAAATCCGGCAAAATAGATGGTCGCCTTGTCGTGGGTAAAGGCGATCAGTTCCGTATCGCTCGGGGTAAACATGGTGATGAAATACTTCGACAAGAAGTACACGAGGCCATACATAACGACGCCCAACCCGGCCACCGTCTTGAAGAGGAAGCGCATGAGTTCCCGGTTCCGGCTGAAGTCGTGCTTGCCGTGGAAGTAGCTGACCAGGGGCTGGATGCCTTGGGCAATCCCCAGAAACACGGTGAGGATTATGAGCGCCATATAGCCGATGGTCAGGTAGGCGGCCAGGCCGATTTCCCCAAACCCGTTCAGGTTGATGGCGATGTTATAGAACAGGGTGACGATGCCGATGGAGAACTCCATTAATGAACGCCGGCGCGCCGAGGTAAACAATGTTCCAGGCCAAACGCGGCGACAGGGCTGGCCAGGAAAAGCGGAGCATTCCCTTGCCCCGGAGAAAGTGCGGCAGCAGGATCATGACGGAGAAAATGGGACCGAGGGCGGTGGCGAGAGCGGCGCCGGCGATGCCCATGTTCAGCGGGTACATGAAAACGTAGTCGAGAACGATGTTCGAGAGCGAACCGACGACGAGGGCGGTCATGGCCAGCTTCGGCCGGTTATCCGCTCTCGCGTACGAACTGAAGGCGAACGACAGGATGAGGAACGGCGACCCGGTGACGATGTACCAGAGGTACGTCACCGCTTCGGCCTGGATGTCCGGCGTCGACCCAAGAGCCATGGCCAGTTGGCCGAGGTAGATATTCCCGAATACCGCGACCGCCAGCGACATCGCCAGGGCGATGACGATGGAAAGGTTGAAGGCGCGGTTGGCGCGTTCCCGGTCGCCTGAGCCGAACGATGACGAAATAATGATGCTGGCCCCGACGGAGATGGCCAGGGCGAGGGCGATAAGGATTTCCACCACCGGCACGGCGATGGCGGCGGCGGCCATGGCGTCGCGGCCGAGGCGGTTACCGATAAAGACGCCGTCAACGATGAGGTAGACGGAATTGAGCAGGAGTCCGATCATCTGGGGAACCGCATATTTCATAAACAACCTGGATGGTCTTTCCTGATACATGGTACGTTACCTTTGACTAAGGCCGCCACGCGGCATACGAAGGAGGTTTCAAAACCTCGATTCAAAAAAAACGGGACGGACCAAGGGGTCCGCCCCGTATGCTTCCTGGTAGAATATGCCTTTGTCCACTGCTATCTCAACGACACCGGCGCGCCATTGAGTGATATTGAAGTCAAAAAGACATCGCCCGGCCGAGGCCGGTTCTGTCCGTTCACTTCATTCTATCACATGACTCCCGCTTTTCAAGCGGCCAAAGTGGTTTTTTTGAAAAACGCGAAAATTCACCCATGACACTGCCATAAATTAACAAAACGGTATTGAAGTTAACGTTGACAGTTACTATAATGAATCCGACCCGCCCGGTGGCCGAGGGGGAGGCGGGCGTCACGAAAGGACCGAGTATGAACTCACAATCCCCTTCCATGGACGATGTGCTCCAATATGTCAAGGCGGCAAAGGACGGCGAAAAGGGCTGCACCCAGGCCATCTTCTATTTCCTCTACAAGAAAATCCTGGTCAACCGCATGGCCATCATGGAAAACGATCCGGAAAAGGGCCGCGCCGGCCGGGACCATGTCGAGAAACAGATTGTCGAACTGAACAAGATGCTTATGGAATGCATGGCCCACGCGACGGCGTAGGCAGCCGAAGCCTGACGACGGCACTCATGTCGCGGCATGACGCGATATTTTTCGGGGAACGGTCCGGCGGGCCGTTCCCCGGTTGTTTGTGCGGTGGGCGGATTCACTGCGGAGGGTCAAATCACGTTCAACCGGGCCTGCTCGAGTTTCTCCCTTACCAAATCGTTTGTGATATGGTCGGGATCCGTCGCCGGCAGGTAGGCCGGGGTCGGCGCGCCGTTTGTCGAGTCGATGCTGACGAGGAGGTCGACATCCATCAGCATGGTGATAACGGACCCGAGCCGGGACATGGACGCGCCCGTCGTCGCGGCGAGGCTCCGGAACGTGGTGCCGCCGCCGTGGGCAGGGTCGGTAAAATTCTTCACCACCTCCGCCATCACCGCCTGGGCCAGGTCGACCGTGTCCTTCCAGGTAACCAGGGTCGGCATCTGGAGAAAGTGGCGTTTCGAAGCGCGGTTGTCCGACAGGCGGCGGGTGAGTTCGCCGCCGGCGAGGACGATAAGCCACGATCCGTACAGCCAGAACATGAACAGGGGAATGGCTGCGAAGCTGCCGTATATGGCGTTATAGCTGGTCAGGGACAGCATGACGGCGATATAGACGCTCTGGAATATCTGGAAAATGAGGCTGGTGATGAGGCCGCCGATGAGACACTCGCCGCGCCGGGCCAGGCCCCGGCTGAAATAGCCGTAGGCGGTGGACAGGACCAGCCACCACATGAGGTACGGCGACGCCACGACGAGGAAGGACAGGACGCCGTTCGGGTCGAAGCCGAAGGGGATGGTCCAGGACTTACTGGTCAGGCCGGTGAGGAAGATGTTGATGGCGGCGGTGAGGACAACCACCATCGGCAGGATGACCATGGCGGCGAAGTAGTCGAGGACGCGGTGGATGGTGCGGCGGGGCGGCCGGTAACCGAAGATGGTGCCGAGGGCGGTTTCCAAAAGTTGGAGAATCTGGAAGCCTGACCAGAAAATGACGCCGATGGCGACAAAGGCCATCACGCTCCCGGAGTAGTTCCCGATAAGATTGTCGGCGAATTCCCTGACCCGGTTGAGCGCCTCTTCCTGCCCGTCGAAAGTGGTGAAAAAGTCGTGGATGGCGGTAGTGAGCGCCTGTTCCAGGCCAAAACTCTTGGCAATCGAAAAGGCGAGGGCGAGGAAAGGGACAACGCCGAGAATGGAATAGTACGACAAGGCCGTCGCCTGCATGGGCCAGCGGCCGACGCCGGTCTGTTCAAGCGCCCGGAAAAGCTGGCCGACAAAGGCGAAGCGGGATTCCGCCCTCGGCGACGGCAATGGTTTGGCCGGTTCGGCGTCCGGTGCGACTGGTCTCATACTGGTGAATCCCCCTCCAATGATGCGGTACGTCGGCGTTTTTCCCCACGAAAACTTGTACCACGCAGAGACGGCCGCTGTCAATCGACTGGCTGTGCCCGGTCCGGCGCCGCCTACCAGTCCACCCGCAGGCCGATCTGTCCCGAGTAGGACCGGTAGTTCCGCTTGCCGAACTGGCCGGCGACGCCGACGCCGACGCGGATGTTCGGACGGATTTCCGATTCGAGGCCGAGTTTGACCTCGTACATGTTCCGGGGACTGTCCAGGGTCAAAGTGTGTTCGTTCAGGGACACGCCGGTTTGCTTCGTCTTGTGGAGCCAGTTCATTTCGACATAGGGTTCGGCCGCGACCGGTCCGAGGCTGTCCACCCGGCCTTTCAGGCGGACGCCGGTGCGGGCGAGGAAGCGGTTGCGGTCGGTATGGCTGACGACTGTGCCGTTTTCTTCGGTAAAGTCGCCCGACCGGTAACTGTTATACGCCAGTTGCACCGTCGGCACGAGTGACCAGGCGCTGCCCCCGGTCGTGAACAGGGGGAAGGCATAGCCCGTCTCCAACGACCCGGACCAGAGCCGGGAGGAGAATCGTTCGCCCGGCAGGCCGCCGCCGCTGGTCCGGTTCCTGAACCAGGCATGCTGGAGCCAGATGTCGGCATAGAGGCCGGTCGCCCGGGTCCGGTCCTGGAACCAGGTGGCGTAGGCGCCGAGGACATAGCCGTTCAGGTTGGACTTGACCGTGCCGTCGTAGAACTGTGAATCGACCTCGCCCTCGGCCGTGCCGAATCCCATCATCACGCCGGCGCTGAAAATCCCGAAAGCGGATTCACCCCGCCACACATCCATCCCGGTCTGGGCGACAAAGGTGCGGGTGGACGACGACATCCCGGCCATGCATGAATCCTGGCTGGCCCGGCCGTACTGCATCCGCGCCCAGGCCGCGCCGAGAAGGCGCCGGCCGGTCGCCGGATCGGTGATCTGCTGGTAACCGAGGAGACGGTCGTGGAGGGTGTGGAAAAAGAGCGTTTCCGCCGCTTCCCGGTTGACCAGGTAGTTCCCGGGCTCCGGCCGGACGCCTTCCCGGGAAACCATATACCAGCTATTCTCGTCGCCGCCGTTGCCGCCACGGACGAGGTGGTAATCGAAGGCCCCCGCCACCACAGTCCCGAGGCCGCCCCGGTAGCCGGGGGTGAGGGCGGAGAGGAAGAACGAGTCGTCAGTCGTCGTCGCGCCGTTCCGCGCTTCGACGACCATGATGCCGATCTCGGTCTGGCCGCCGAGGCCGCCTTTATTATGGACAATGACTTCGGTGGTGCCGGCAACGCTACTGGCCCTGGCCTGCCGGCTGGTCGCGTCGCCGCCGTCCAGGATGAGCTTGTCCGTCGGCGAATCGTCTCCGCCGAGAGCGGTGTTCAGTTCGAGGCGGCCGGAGTCCGAGAGGAGGTCGCCCCGGACGGTCAGGGTATTCCCGACCGTGCCGCCAGCCAGGCGGATGGTGCCGGCGTTTGTCAGGGGACCGATGGCGAAGTCGGACGGCCCGGCCTGGCTGTACTGCGGCAGGGAGTTCAGGCTGGCGATGACGCCCAGGTTCTCCACCGGCCCGTCGACCCGGCCGGTGCCGGAAAGGACGCCGTCCGCGTCCACCCGCATACCGGTTCCGCCGAGAACCGATCCGGTCATGCTGTCGTCGCCGATTCGGCGTGGACGATTCAGTTCACCGATGCGTCTGGCGTTCTTCGTCGGGTACCCGCTTTCACCAGTAAGGCGGCAAGCGCGGAAATGGAGCGGCAAATAAAAAAGTTGGTAGCGATTCGGCAATCGCAGGGCACTTTGGACGCCGAAGCCAACCGGTTTATTGAATCCTGCCCGGAGAAGGTCAGGATAAAACTCGGAGAATGGGGAATTATTGAACCGGAGCGCGTCGCTGGCGGTAAGCGCCTCTCCATTCATATCGCGGCTTGGGGTCAGCATCTTGAGGCGCAACAGTATTCCGACGAGCATTGCAAGCAAACTGTGGCGCGTGTGACAAAGGCGTTTAATGGGTGCCGGTTTGTGCACTGGTCGGATATCAAGGTCGAAAAACTCGAAACGTGGCTGGCGGATCAACGCAAGGGCGGTATGGGCAACCGTACAAGCAACTCCTACCTTTCCTCCTGCAAAGCATTCTGCGAATGGATGCGGAAAAACGATTACGCTTCTGATAATCCGCTGTCTCGGTTGGGCAAACTTAATGAGGCCGTCGACATTCGCCACGACAGACGGGAACCGACGGACCATGAATTGGGAACAGTGATTGCCGTAGCCAAAGCATCCCCTCATACCTACGAAGGTATGACCGGGACGGAAAGGGCGCTGGCTTATTTGTTGGCGGCGCGGACAGGCTTACGGTGGGGCGAAATTCGGTCGCTTACCCGGTCCTCATTCGCTTTGGACAGTGAACCGCCTACGGTGACGATAACTGCGGGTGCGGCAAAAAACCGGCGCACAGACACGATTCCGTTACGGAGCGAGGTGGCCGACGCGATGCGGGCATATTTCCAACAGCGACCGGGACTGCCGCTGGCGAAGGCATTGTCAATACCTGACAGGGCCAAAGGCGCGGAAATTCTTGAGCAGGATTTGACGACGGCCGGAATTCCCAAGGTGGACGACACCGGGCGGGTGTTTGACTTCCATTCGTTCCGGCACTATTTCATCTCATCGCTGGCGCGAGCCGGGGTACACCCCAAAATTGCGCAGGACTTGGCGCGGCATTCCACAATCGAATTGACCATGAAGCGGTACACCCATACTCGCCTTGAAAGCCGGGTTGATGCGCTGTTGAAGCTGTCGGAGATTGTCCCGGAACTTCCCAGCGAAAACCACGGCAAAGCCACCGGCACGGACGACCTCGTATGCGACAAGGACGCGCTGATTTGGGACACTCCCACGGACACAAACTCCCCGAATCGCAACGGACAAATAAGGACTTACACGAACGCAGAAAGCGGCGATTTAGTGGGGTGCGGTGTGTCAGATCAAAAAGATAACCCCCTGATAAATCAAGGGGTTACAAGTTGGAGCGGGCGAAGGGAATCGAACCCTCGTGATCAGCTTGGAAGGCTGGGGCTCTACCATTGAGCTACGCCCGCGTGGCGGTTGGAACAAAAAAGGGAGCCTGGAAAGGCTCCCCCTTGAGTATTCTTGGTGGAGGATACCGGGGTCGAACCGGTGACCTCAAGACTGCCAGCCTTGCGCTCTGCCAA
>JAJBTL010000229.1:0-6576 GCA_020860865.1 Planctomycetota bacterium
ATATCCGCGCCGGTCAACCCGGCCGCCCGGGCCAGAAGATCGTTGGTCCCGCCCGGCGCCACGTCCAGGTTGGTGTGGGCGGAATAGACCGCTTTCCCGGAGCGGACCAGGGCGGAACCGCGCCGTCCGGACGGGTCGTCGTCGGCCAACGTCGACAGGCCCCGGTAAAAGCGCGGGTGGTGAACAAGCATCATGTCCGCCCCCATGCGGTCGGCGAGGGCGGGCAGGCTGGCGTCGAGACTGATGGAAACGGTGAAGACGGCTGCGTCCCGGCTGCCGGCGTGGAGGCCGATGGGGTCGCCTTCCATCGCAAGGGACGGCGGGGCAATCGTGTCCATCGCCTGGATGACGTCACGGACGGTTGGCATGGATTCTCCTTGAAAACAAATCCCCGGCGCTTACAATCGTCCGCGTGGGGACACTCGGGCGAAAGGCCTCGGCCTTTCGCTTTACATTGGTACCGGCAGTGGCATCAACACGTCAACGACACCGCGCCGCCGCGTATAGAGGGTACCAGTTAGAACAATCAACGCAACAGGAGAAAACATGACGGAACAGGAAACCCGCATTGCGGTGCTTGAAATCATCCAGGACGTGAGCGGCCTCGACGAACTGCCGGAAATAAAGGGCGACGTTCCCCTCCGCGATCAGCTCGAACTCGATTCCATGGACTTTCTGGACATCGTGATGGAACTGCGGAAACGTCACAAAATCGAAGTGCCGGAAGCGGATTATCCGAAATTGGCCACCCTTGATTCCACGGTGACGTACATTATGGAACGTCCGGCGTAATCAGCGCCAGCCACTCAGCCAAACCGGCGACGCGGAAGACACCCCTGCCGCCAGCGCCGAGAGACCTGTATGAAATACGACGTTGTCATCATTGGAGCCGGACCGTCAGGCCTTGCAGCCGCGGCCCGGCTTTGTCATTTCGGCGTGAAGACGTGCGTCCTGGACAGCCACTCCCGCCTCGGCGGCTATAACTCGTGGCATCATGTCCGTGGCCGTGAAATCTCCACCGGCCTCCACGCCTTCACGAACTACCAGCCTGACGGCAAAGGCCCTCTCGGCCGCCTCCTCCGCCAGCTTCGCCTCAAGTTTTCCTTCCTTGATTTGAAACCGCAACGCCGTTCCTCCATCCGCTTTCCCCAGGGAACGCTGGAATTCTCGAACGACCACGACCTTATCCGGGACAGCCTCGGAACCGTGTTCCCGCAAGCGGTGGACGGCTTCACCGCCCTCCGGGACCGCATCCGGGAGACTGACGAAGGTGAACTCACCGACCGCCGGGAATCGGCCCGGACCATTGTCGAATCGTATATCCCGGACCCGCTCGTCGCCGACATGCTTATGGCGCCCGTGATGTTCTACGGCAATCCGGGCGGCGTCGGCGACGGCCTCGACCCGGCCCGGCTCCAGCCCGACATGGACTGGCTCATCTTCTGCGTCGTGTGGAAGTGCATTTACGAAACCGGTTTCGGCCACCCGGCCGAGGGCATGCACCCGCTCTGGGAGGAACTGGCCCGCCGCATCGGGGAGGACGGGGGCGTTGTCCGGATGTCGACCCGAATAACCGCGCTCAGGACAGACGGCAACCGCGTCGTCGCGGCGGTAACGGACAGTGGCGAAGAAATCGATGCCGACCGCTTTTTCTCGTCGGCCGGGGGAGCGGAGACGGCCCGCCTCGCCGGACACGAACCGCCGGACGGCGCCATCCCGGTCGGATCAATCAGTATCACGGAGGGGATCGGCGTTCTCGACCGTGCGCCGAGTCAGGCCGGTCTCGAGGACACGACGATCTTCTTTTCCCACAAGGAACGCCTCGCCTTCCGCCGTCCGGACGAACTCGTCGCCAGCGACTCCGGCGTTGTCTGCGTACCGGGAAATTACGAAGGCATCGACGATCCGACGGTGAAGGTCACCCACCTCGCCAACTACGACGCCTGGCCGCGCCTCGTCGCCGAAAACGACCGCGCCGCCAAGCCGGATGCCGCCGCCGCCATGGCCGCGTCGCTCCGTCGCCTCGGCCACGATCTCGCCCCGCTCCGGGACGCTCCCGGCCGCTACGGCCTGTTCGACGATGTGTTCACGCCGATAACGCTGGAGCGGTTCGGCGGCCACCTCGACGGCGCCTTGTACGGCAGTCCGGTCAAATCCCGGAGCGGCGCCACGGCCAGGGAAAACCTCTTCCTCATCGGGACGGACCAGGGCTTCCACGGCATTGTCGGCGCCATGCTGTCCGGCGTGGCTATGGCGAATTTCCATTGCCTCGCGGATCGGACGTAACGACGAGCTGTATCCCGGACAAAGCCATCCATAAAATAACGGCCGACGGCATCATCGCCATCGTCCGATTTTCTTTCTCTGACGCTGGTACCCCGGAGTCTATTCAATCTCGACAAACCCGTCGTGATCTCGAAGCGAGTACTGAATCCGTGCATCCCGCAGGTAGTCGTACTGCTCCCGGCTCTTCTTGAGAAGGGTCCAGTCAATTTCGACAGCGAGAACGCCTTCGTCCTTCCCCGCCACCGCCACCGTGTTCCCCATGGGATCGACCAGGGTCGATTCGCCGGGAAATGTCATTCCGCTTGCGCCGGTGCCGGTGCGGTTCGTCATCACAACGAACATCTGGTTCTCCATCGCCCGCGCCGCGAGCGCCCGGCTGTGTACCGGGCCCAGGGGGTCCATGTTGCCGTCGGTGACGATGAGGAGTTCCGCCCCCTGTCGCGCCAACGCGCGGGCCGTCTCCGGAAATTCGATGTCGTAGCAAATAATGAGGCCGACCCGCCGGCCCTTCCACATCGCCGTCGGCAACCGGTTCCCGGCGGCGACGACGCCCTTGTCCGTCGGCCATAGGTGCGTCTTCCGGTACTGGAGGACGACATCCCCGTCCTTGTCAATGAGGGTGGACGTGTTGTAAAACGCGCCGTCCGCCGCTTCGGCATAGCCGACCGCCACCGCGACGCCGCGCTGTTTGGCCGCGCTCCGGACCGCTGAAATACCAGGCCCGTCCCACGGTTCGGCCACCCCGGCCACCTTGTCCGCCGACGGAAAGCCGCACAACGTCGACTCAGGGAAGACAACGAGATCGGTGCCGCCAGCCGTGTCGGCCTTGCCGATGTAGTCCAAAACCTTTTCCAGGTTCGGCTCTTTGACGCCGTCCCGGATAGCAATCTGCGCCAGTTCGATTCGCATCTGTACTGTTCACTCCACTGGTCAAGGGATTGAAAAAAACTACACGGAACGCCGGGTGCTCACGAACCGAAAAACCCGGCCACCCGGTCGAACGTATCCCGGAAGGCCGCGTCAACCTCGTCCGCCAGGCGGTTAATCACCGGGAACGGATCTTCGTGCCGGTACATGTAGGGAAAATCGAGGATGTCGACGCCGATGTCGATGTCGCCCCGACTGCCCCGGAGCGTGTTGTGAATCTCGTACGGCGGCACCACGTCGTCCTGCTCGAGGCCGATGGCGTAGACCCGGCCGCCAATGTCCCAGAGCTTTTCCTCACGGTATTTAAGGTTGTCCCGGTAGCTGAGGAGGGACCGGAAATTCCACCCTTCGGGAACGGAGCCGTCCAAAATATCGGCGAGGGCCGGATTGTCCCGCATATGGCTTTCGAGATGTTCTACAAGGAAGGAGTAAAGGATGACGCTGGCCTCGCTGTCCAGGATGAACTTGGACACCGGCGACAACCGGTTGAACACCGGGCCGCCGCAGAAAATGGCGTAGCGTGACCGGGAAAAGTTCGCGTTCTTGTTCGTCATCAGAATGGTCAGTCCGAGGAACGAACCGACCGAATAGGAAAAGAAATTGATGTCCGCGTCCGCCTGGATGGCCGGATGTTTCCCGGCCCGGATGCCGTCCACCAGATCCATGACATCGTAGTACGACTCGAGGCCGGACCAGATGAACCGCTCCGGCAGGTGGTGAAGCCGGGTGCTGATGGCGACGTTCGATAGGCTCGAATCGATGACGGACGGGTGAATTTGCCGACGCAGCTTCGACACCCGGTTCATGGCCCGGATATCGGTCCAGGTCGACGGCGCCCGGTTCATATGAAACGCCATCGGGAACAGGAGAACCGCCTGCCCGGTCCGGAGCGCCATGTCGGCCGCCCACGGCAGGTATTCGTGCCACTGTTTTTCGTTAAAGCCGTGAAAAAGGATAATCACCTTCCGCGCCTTGTCCTGCCCGGGCGGGAGGATCAGGTGGTAGCGGAAATTGAGGTTTTCATGGATGTCACTGTCCTGGGCGCTGATGAGGTGGCGGATGTCGCTCCGTTCCTGATCGGACGCTGTCGGGACGGCGGCGAGTATGCCGTCGACGGCGACGCTTTTCGGGAACTGGTGACGGATGCGCGATTGAAAATCAAAGTTCCGCAACGTCATCCCGCCGACGATGGGCAGGCTGTCCGGCCCGAAAGTCGCCGACTGTTTCAACTCATTATACAATTCCTGGTACCGCATGGTGCTGCACCTCCTCACCGAGTCATCACTTGAACAAGACACATCCTCACGATGCGCGGCATACCGCAACTGTCCGCCGTCACACAGCCCGAAAGGCCGAATTGCCGGCGGCGCTTCATTACGCGTTAAGTACATGCGACGCGGTCATCCCGCGCCGACCGTGGATAATCGATGAACAGACAAACTGTACGGTTTCAGGAAAAAGCATTCCATTCCCCGCACATTATTCCGCTCAGGCCCGAAAACAGATCTCGTATCATACGGGTGTTCTGGTTCCGAAGCGAAACAAAAAACGACCCCGCGTTCCGAGAACGCGGGGCCGGAGGGATGTGGTTTACCCGTCGAACTAACTAGTTTTTAACTTCTTTTTCGTCATCAACCACCGTGTAGTCGGCGTCGACAACCCCGTCGTCGCCGCGCTTTACCGATTCGCCAGCGGCGTCGGACGGCGGTTCGGCGTCGGACGAACCGGCGCTCTGCTGCTGCGCCCGTTCATACATCTTCTGAGCCATGGTGTGGGACGCTTCTTCCACTTCCTTGATGGCGGCTTCGATTTCCGACACGTTGTCCGAGGTCTTGACTTCTTCAAGCTTTTTGAGGGCTTCCTCAATCTTCGTCTTGTCTTCCGGATCGAGCTTGTCCTCATTGTCCTTCAGGGTCTTGTTCAACTGGTACACGGTCTGGTCCGCCTGGTTCTGGACCTGAATGAGCTTTTCCCGTTCTTCGTCGTCCTTGGCGTGTTCGGCCGCGTCCCTGACCATCTGTTTGATTTCCTCTTCCGAGAGGCCGGAAGCGGACTTGATGGTGATGGACTGTTCCTTCTTCGTCGCCTTGTCACGGGCCGAGACGGAGAGGATGCCGTTGTTGTCGATGGAGAACGTCACCTCGACCTGCGGCACGCCGCGCGGGGCCGGCGGGATGCCGTCCAACTGGAACTTGCCGAGGGTCCGGTTGCCACTGGCCAACTTCCGCTCGCCCTGGAGGACGTGGATGTCCACGGCCGGCTGGTTGTCCGCGGCGGTGGAGAACGTCTCCGACTTCGACACCGGAATTGTGGTGTTCCGGGGAATGAGCGGAGTCATGACGCCGCCGAGCGTTTCAATGCCGAGGGTCAGCGGGGTGACGTCGAGGAGAAGAACGTCCCGCACTTCGCCGGCAATGACGCCGCCCTGAATCGAGGCGCCGATAGCGACGACTTCGTCCGGGTTGACGCCCCGGTGCGGCTCACGGCCGAAGATTTCCTTGCAGATGGCCTGGACGGCGGGCATACGGGTCGAGCCGCCGACAAGAACCACTTCTTCAATGTCCTTGGCACTGAGGCCGGCGTCCTTCAAGCACTGGGTGCATGGTTGACGGCAGCGTTCGATAAGGTGATCGACCAGCTCTTCCAGCTTGGCCCGCTTGAGATTGAGCTGGAGGTGCTTCGGCCCGGAGGCGTCGGCGGTGATGTACGGAATGTTAATGTCCGTCGACATGGCCTGCGACAATTCGCACTTGGCCTTTTCCGCCGCCTCTTTCAGACGCTGGAGGGCCATTTTGTCGTTCCGGAGGTCGATACCCTGGTCCTTCTTGAATTCGTCGCAGATCCAGTTGATGATGGCTTCGTCGAAGTCGTCGCCGCCGAGGTGGGTGTCACCATTGGTGGCAAGCACTTCAAAGACGCCGTCACCGACATCGAGAATAGAGATGTCGAAGGTGCCGCCACCAAGGTCGAAGACGGCGATCTTTTCGTTCTTCTTCTTGTCGAGGCCGTAGGCGAGAGCCGCAGCCGTCGGCTCGTTGACGATACGCTTGACATCAAGGCCGGCGATGCGGCCGGCGTCCTTAGTCGCCTTACGCTGGGCTTCGTTGTAATAGGCCGGGACGGTGAGGACCGCGTCCTTCACCTCTTCGACGAGGTAGTCTTCGGCGCATTGTTTGAGGTACTGGAGAATCATGGCACTGATTTCCGGCGGGGTGTAGTCCTTGCCGAACGCCTCGACCTTCACGAGTTCGTCGGCGCCGCCGACGACCTTATACGGAACCATCTTTTCTTCCGACCCCACTTCGGAGTGGCGACGGCCCATGAAACGCGTGCTGGAATAGATGGTGTTGGCGGGTTTGGTGG
>JAJBTL010000229.1:6586-8724 GCA_020860865.1 Planctomycetota bacterium
CGGACGGGGTGGTCCGGCTGCCTTCCTTGTTGGGGATGATTTTAGGTTCGCCACCTTCCATCACCGCCACGCAGGAATTGGTCGTCCCCAAGTCGATACCGATTATTTTCCCCATGGTTCATACTCCTTTATCCAGAAACATTTTCACCTGAAAAATGAACACGTCTCATCGCTCATTATATATGTAATAGGGGCCGGCGGCGTTTGTGCCCGCTCCGGCCCGGCACCGTTCGTTACCCCGGATCTTTAAGCAACCCCATTGCCCAATTAATCGAAAAACCCGCTTGCCACCCACAAAAACGCCATTAGCCTATTGCTGATTAAATAGTTAAAAATTTTCAGAGATATCCGCATCTCTCTCGTATGCCAGTGACCGACCGGTCATAACCACCCGTCGCTTGTCAATTTGACAAGTCGCGTGTTCTATCGGCCGCCCTCTACACGTTCACGATCCAACCACGGCCGGAAAATTCTGTGGATTCATTCCCGGCAAAATGATAGGCTTGTCCCGGGATTGGCTTTGGATGCTGGCGTGCGGCCCGGCCGCAGGCGCGGTGTTGTCCACGCGCACAATACAGGCCGGCCGGCGGCTGGCGCACAAAACCGAACACACGAGAGGGGCGGCCTTGTCATGACGCTTGAAGCGCATAATGTGCACAAGTTTTACGGACCCCGGCAGGCCCTGGCCGGCGTCTCGTTCATGATTAATCAGGGGGAATGCGTCGGTTTTCTCGGCGTGAACGGCGCCGGCAAGTCCACCGTCATGCGCATCCTCACCGGCTTTCTCGCCCCGACCTACGGCCGCGTCCGCGTCGCCGGGCAGGACCCGAGGCTAGCCGCGACCCGCTCCCGCTTTGGCTACCTGCCGGAGTCGAACCCCCTTCCCCATAACGACCGGGTGGAGGAATACCTCCGCTACCGGGCCGGCCTCAAGGGGCTGGACCGGAAGGCGGCCCACCAGGCCGTCCAGGAAGCCGCCGACATGTGTAGTATTACAGACGTCCTCCCCCGCATCATCGGCCAGTTGTCAAAAGGCATGCGCCAGCGGGTCGGCCTGGCGGACAGCCTCCTCGGCCGCCCGGACATCCTCATCCTCGACGAACCCACCGCCGGCCTCGATCCACGGCAGGCGGCGGAAACGCGCGACCTCATCGCCAGGCTGTCCGGCGGCGCGACCGTGCTCCTGTCCAGCCATATCCTCGGGGATGTCGAACTCCTCTGCCAGCGGGCCATCATCCTCGGTTCCGGCCATATCCTGGCCGACGGCTCCCCGGAAGACATCTGCGACGCCAATGTCGAGGAACGCACCATCATCCTGGAAATCATCGCCAACGAACCGGTCCGGGAAGCCCTCCGCACCGTCACCGGCGTCCGCACCATCTCGGTCTCGCCCGACGCCGCCACGCCGGAAGCGGTGACGGTCAGGGTCACGACTCCGAACGGCGTCGACCTCCGGCGGGAACTCTCTAGTATCTGTTCGGAACGCGGCTGGCTCATTACCGGGATGCGGCTGGAACCGGTCACATTGGAAGACATCTTTAAAAAGCTGACAGCCAAGAACCGCATCCAACCGTCGAAGAAGCGGACCTGATTCGCCATTCCGTCCCTACTGTTATTTATAGTATTACCTCCGAGAGGCAGCCATGCGCACCTACCTGACACTGGTTACGAAGGAAACGGCCGGCATTCTGAAAAGCCCGCCGATTCTTTTCGCCACCGGATTTTTCGTCCTCCTGAACGCCTTCGCCTTCTACCTGACGACGGCCCGGGCCGGTGCGCCCCTGGCCGAGTTCGACGAAATCGCCCTGTTTATCCTCTTCAGTTCGATTTTCCTCTATCCCCTCGTCGCCATGAACCTCTTTGCCGAGAACAATGCGGACGGGACTATCGAGACCCTCCTCACGGCGCCGATCAGCGCCGCCGCCGCCATTCTCGCCAAGTTTGCCGCCGGCATGATTTTCGTCCTCCTCCACCTCGTCCACGCCCTCGTCTTCGCCGTCCTCCTCGACTACGGCGGCAACCTGGACTGGCAGGCCACCGCCGCCGGCTTTATCGCCCTCTTCGCCTTCGGGATGTTCGCGATGTCCCTAGGCGTGTTTATTTCGTCCCTCACCGTGTCCCAGGCGGCGGCGGCCGGC
>JAJBTL010000061.1:0-4055 GCA_020860865.1 Planctomycetota bacterium
GATCGATAGGGTCAATGGGGTCGATTGGGTCGACCGGATCAATAGGATCAACCGGATCGACGGGATCAATGGGATCGACCGGGTCGATCGGATCAACCGGGTCGATAGGATCGACCGGGTCAACGGGGTCTATAGGGTCAACGGGATCAATGGGGTCGACCGGATCGACAGGATCAACCGGGTCGATTGGATCGACGGGATCGACCGGGTCAACGGGATCAACCGGATCAACCGGGTCGACCGGGTCGACCGGGTCGGTCGGTCCGCCCGGATCCGTGGTCTCCGGCTGTTTGAAGGTGATCGTTACCGACTTGGCATACTTTTTTCCTTCCAGGGGCACCACGCCTGAACCGTACGGATCGGCTTTGAGTTCGAGCGTGAAAACGTCATCGGCGGTGGCCTCGGGAACCGAGGTGAAGACAACGTTGGGAGTGCCGTCGGAACCGTCGAAGAAGAAGGGGAAATACACCGCCGACACGGGGGAACCTTCTACCCGTATCGAATACGGCTCGTCACCGAGATCGCCGGCGAGATCGAGGGTCAGGAGCAGTTTTCCATCCACCAGGTTGACGCCGGCCAGTTGCTTGAAAACGCCGTCTCCCATGGTGTCCATCATCACCTTGCCCGGGTTGTCCGGATCGATTTGGACGTCGTTTTGAAAACCGATGTAGTCAAACAGATTGACAGGATCGCCGTTTCTCAGAAGGGTGAAGGACAATTCGAGCTTGACGAGTTTGTCCGTCGGATCAGGCCGTATCATAAAGTAGTCCGGATCGCGGAAAGCCATCCCGGCCTCCACTTCCCGATCCGACTGTTCGTAGTGGATGATGTCGTTGTCGACGAGATGGTTGATATCCGACGGGTCGCTACCGTCGCCGTCATCGAAGAAATTCAATTCCACCGTGTTTTCGAATTTTCCGGGAAGGGACTTCCCTGATGCAGCGACGGCGGAGACGGTCATTTTCAGGGTGAAGGCATCGTCGACCGTGCCGTCCGGAGTGGTTTTGAAAACGATGTTTGGATCGTCTCCGATGCCGTTGAAGATCTGGTTCACATCGCGGACCTGGCTCGCTCCGAACTTGACGCCAAAGAAGGGGTTGGCAAGCTGGTTGCCGCTCGCGTCGGTGGTGATGTACTAGGCATGGATAATCAACTTGCCATTATCGATTTGGATGCCGCTGGTTGAATAGCTGACGCCATCGACTTTCAGGTAATAACTAGAATCGCCCACCCGGTTTATTTCGCCCTGAAATCCCAGGATGTCGAACAAGTCGACGATTTCGTCGCCTTTATACAGGGTGAATTCAAGAACGAGCCGGTTGGCCTGCCCGCCCGGGTCGTCGCCGATCTCCCAGTTGTCCGGATCGAGGAACGCCGACCCGGACTCGATGTAGCGATTGGACTCCTCGAAGCGGACGATGTCGTGCGCTTCCAGATAATTGTCGTCGGCCGGGTCCGTGATGTCGCCGTCGTCGTCGCCGTCATCCGTATCGACGGGGAATTTCACGTTGATCGACTTGTCATACGTGCCGGAAAGGTCGACGCCATCCTTCGTGGCGGCGGTCGCCTGTAACTGCAGGGTGAAGACGTCGCTGGTCGTGCCATCCGGGATCACGCCGAAAATGACGTTTTGCGTCACGCCATCGCCATCGAAGAACCGGTGGACATCGACAAGGAGGCCGTCCCCCAGCATGACGGCATAATAGGGGTTATCCAGGGACTCGCCGCCCGCGTCGGTGGTCACGTAGTAGAGCGTGAGGACGAACTTGCCGTTGACGAATTCGGCTCCGTAGACCTGGTGCGTATCGTCGTCGATTGTCATGTAGATGATGTTGTCGCCACCTGGCAACACTTCGTTTTGAAACGCGAGTAATTCAGAGAGGTTGAGGGCTGTGTCGTTTTTATACAGGGTAAATTCCAACTGAAGCCTGTGCGCCTGGCCGTCGGGGTCCCTGCCGATCTCCCAATTCACCGTATCCCAAAAGCCCGACGGGACACCGATGAGCCGATCCGACTCCTCGAAGCGGATGATACCGTTGTCTTCGATATAGTTTTCGTCCCCGGCCATCGGCGCCACATCGTCGTCGTCATCACCATCGCCATCGTCGTCGGCGCCGTAGGTGACGGCGTCGGCGGCATCGCCGTCGTCCGGGCCGCTGGCGGCGGCGAAGGTCATTCCGGTCGTTTCTCCGAGGATCGGTTCGAGATCGGCGCCGGGGAAATCCGGGTCGAGGGCGGTGCCGGTGCCGTTGTCATGGTCCGCCAGGGCGTTCGACAGGTGTTCGAGAAATGTCGCCATATCGGTGGTGTCGGCCGAACCGGCCAGGGCGAGGACGGCTTCGAGGGGCATGGCGGTGCCGTCGCCCGAACCGTACCCGGCGAAGACGATGGAATCGATGGCGTCTGCACAGCAGGCTGCGGTGATCAGGTCCTGGAGCTCCCGCAGGCTGTCGGTGCGGCTGTCGAACTCGACCACCACCGCGCCGTCGTCCGGCAGAGCGATGCCGTCCGGACCGTCCAGTGCCTTGTCGACGAGGACGAGGCGGTCGGCGCCGTCGTCCGGCATGTCGGCGGACGGGGCGTCGGCGTTGTCGGCGGCGGCGCCGGCGGCGTCGAACACGATGCGGTCCTCGAGGCGCTTCAATCGGAGTTGCATAGACAATCCTTTGTTCACCGTAGGTTTCATGACCCGCGCATCATTCAGGCCGAGGCGAGGCGCTGGAGCACCTCGTTCAGGCGGGCGGCGGCGGCCCGGTATTCGGCGGCGTTGACGAGGCGCTTGATTTCCATCAGGTCCAGTTTGGACACGCCGTCGTAGCTCCGCTTCGCCACCATCGTCATCAGCTTCCTCACCTCGACGTGATTCCCCAATTTCATTTCATGGAGGATTTTGTGCAACCGTTTTTCCAACGCCACCCGGTCGCCGTAGATGACCGAACTGGAGTTGGACGAATTTTCGAACAGACCCTGCAACTGGTTCGAGAAAATGGTGAGGGCGCGGAAAAAGGCCATCAGTTTTTCGGCGCAGCCCTCGAGGCCGGTTTGGCCGAGGTCCCGCTCGCACTGGCGCGCCTGTTCCGACAAGCCGACCATGCCGATGGGGTGGAGGGATTCTTCCAGGCCGTTCAGTTCAATGAGGAGGCGGTCGGCGTCGTCGTCGTTCAGGGCCTGGCGGAGGTTTTCGACCAGGCCGGGAAGGGATTCGCCGGCCAGGTTGAGGAGATCCTCGTACATGCCGTACTGGCCGCCGACATTGGCGAGGCCGGCGTCGACGTCCAGCCCCGGGATGTTCCCGGCCATCTCCACCGCGCCGTAGCCGCCCTTCCCGGACAAGGACGACACGGACATGATGCTGGTGGCGTCCTTCCGGACCAGGGTGACGGGGCCGCCGAGCCATTTCCCGAGGATTTCCCGGAGGGCCGCGTCCTTCACCGGCTTGGCGAGGACGTCGTTCATGCCGTCGGCCAGGTACTGGCGGACGTTTTCCGGCTTATTGTTCGTCGTCAGGCCGATAATGGGCAGGGTCGTCTTCCCCAACTCCCGGATGGCCCGGGTCGCTTCGCCGCCGTTCATGCCGGGCATGGCGTAGTCCATGAGGATGAGATCGTAGTCGACACTGCCGCCCCGTTCGACCGCTTCCGGACCGGAGGCGGCGGTGTCGCAGTCGTAGCCCATGGCCTGGAGGGCGAGGCCGGCGTGTTTCCGGTTCGTTTGGTTGTCGTCGACGAGGAGGAGGCGGGGACGGGTCTTTTCCGGGGGCCGGGCCGCCTGCGGCACGGCGGCGGGATCGCCCGGCACCAGGGGAAGGTGGATGTGGAAGCGGCTTCCGGCCCCGGGCGCGCTGTCGACGATAATCGAACCGCCCATCATGTCGACAAGGCTTTTCGCCACGGCGAGGCCGAGGCCGGCGTTCCGGCCGGAGGCGCCCGACTTGTCGTACGGGTTGTGGACGGGACTGAAGAGGATGCCCAGATCGGCCGCGTCGACGCCGGCGCCGGTGTCGGCGACGTCGATACGGATAAAGTCGCCGTCCCGGGACACCCGGACGGTGACGG
>JAJBTL010000061.1:4065-5147 GCA_020860865.1 Planctomycetota bacterium
CGCCCCGGAACTTGAATTCGAGGTCCTTTTCCTGGGCCTGGAAAAAGGCGGGGGAACGGACGCCCCGGAGGAGGGGGATGAAGTCGTAGTCGGCGACGACGAGGGTGAGGTTGCCGGCCTTGATTTTCGACAGGTCGAGGACGTCGTTGACGGTGGCGAGGGCGGCGGCGATGGTGGCCTTGATGTCCCGGGCCAGATCGGCGGCGTGGGACGGAAGGGATTCCTCAAGGAGGGTTCCGGCCATGGCGACGGCGGCTTCGAGGGGAGCCTGGATTTCATTGGCCATGCCGGAGAAGAACGCTTCGTTGGCGATGGCCCGCGACTCGATGCGGGTTTTTTCCGCTTCGAGGATCATGACGGCCTGCTCCAGCTCCTCGATGTGGCTGAAGTCCATGCCTGATTCGTTTCCCGAACCGTCCGGGTTTTTGTCGGACAGTTCGTCGTTGATCCACTGCGTGGTATCCGTCATCGCTCCCTCATGCGCTGCCGCACCTCCAATTGGACGGGTCGGGGACGGACCGGAGGTCGTCCGCCACCGACCGCATACGTGATTGAATACGGGTGAACCCTGTGCGTATGGCCTCCGCGTCGACGGCGTCGCCGACCAGGGCGATGGCGCGGGTGACCTCTTCGATGCCGTCGCCGGCGGACCGGAGCCGCATGGTCGTCGCCTCGATGGCGGCGTGCATCCGGTCGATGTCGCGGCGCGCCGCATCCTTCCCGTCTCCGGAAGGGAGGGACTGGTAGTGGCGGACGGCATCCATCAGGACGCCGACCTGTTCGCCGCTGGCGCAGACAAGACTGTCGACGCAACGCACCGTCTCCTTCATCCACGAGGCGACCGGCGCGCCGTCGGCCGCCAGGTCGACCTGTGAGAGGGCGGTGCACATGTCGGACAGCCTGTCGTGCATCCGGCCCATCGTTTCGCCCAGTTCCAGCATGCTGTATTTGACATGGCTGATGTCCAGACAGTTTTCGTCGGCAAAGAAGATGAGGAGCCGCGCCGTGTCCCCCCCCGACGCCTCCGACCCCCCCGCGCCCCACGCGGCCTCCCCTTACCCCCAGGGCCGGGCCCCCGCGTA
>JAJBTL010000061.1:5157-8708 GCA_020860865.1 Planctomycetota bacterium
CTGCATGCTTTATTTTCCATGGAGCTTGTCCACACTGTTCTGGTCGGCAACTAAGATTTGGCGCGGCGCCGTGTGCGACGCGGAGGCGTCGGACCGCCAGGCGAGCCAGGCGTCGTCCGGTTCCGCCCGGGGCGGGTCCCGGGATTCGTCCCGTTCCATAAGCGTCTCCATCATGACCATCCGTCTCTCACTCAAATTTTATGCGGCATACCGTCACTCACCATACCCAACCGATGATGCCGTTCCCTGCCTGCAATGTATCCGTCGTTTACAACCATTTCCCGTGCCTGGGCCGCATCGGCGGCCGGGGGCGCTTCCGGACCGGCGGGAATTTCCGGGGCGAACGGGCCGACGGCCTGGACGGGGCGGCGGCGAGGATTCGCTCCGCCGTTCCGCACGGCGCCGGGTCGGGCGCGGTCGGCGCCGATGCCGGGCTGGCCGGCGCCGGTTCCGTCCCCGCCGCGTCAAGCCGGAGCAATCGGCTCGATCCTGGAAGAAAGCGCCCCGCCGCCTCGTTCTGGAGGGTTGGCGTCTTGGAGTGGGGACCGGTTCCGCCGGGTGGCGGAGTAGTCCGTCTGGACCGCATGGTCCAGCCAAGTGAGGCGGCGAGGCCGGCTGCGAGGAGGATCGTGGCGGCGGCGAGCCAGCGGGACAGGGCGGTCCGGCGGGCGGCGGCGGCATGGGCGGCGGTCGCCGCGTCCAGTTCGGACTGGTACGTGGCGACGAGATTTTCAATGTGTCGGGAAGCGTCGGCAAATGAATCCGGCAAAATGGTCGTCGAGTAGCGCCGGGCATTTTCGTACAGCGTTTTCGCCCGTTTCGCTTCGGCCGTGAGATCGTCTATGCGGCCAATGACCGCATGGGCGGCCGAGACGACACTGTCGAGAATCTTGAGCCGCGCCTGGGTGTCGCCGTGGCCGGAACGGACCTGTTCGATCAGGTCCCGGGCGCGTTGGTGGAATTCCCGGTGGGGAACAGACACGGCCTCCGCCACCTCCTGGAAAACCGCGTTGCCGGCGCCGTCGCAACCGCCGCCCCGGAATTCGGCCAGCCAGTGGCCGAAGGCGCATTCCTCTTCGGTTCCCGGCGCGTCGAAGTCGGTATCGTCACCACTAAAGACAAGCGCGTTCAACTCGGCTACCGTAAGGTAGAAGTCGCCGCGCATGTGGAGAATGCGGGCCATGAGTGCGTCGGGGGCGAAGATGGCGGTGGCTTCCCATTCATCGTAGAGGGCGAGGGCGGTGTCCACCCCGGCCGACCAGCGGTTGACGGCGGATTTTGCTTCGAGCCAATTGCCACGTAGTTCCCCGTGGTCGCCGCTCTGGGACAGGCCGGCGGGATAGGCGGCGACGAGGGCATCGCCGGCCTGGAAAAGCGCCGCCACAGTGTTCAGATGATCTTTCGCCCGATAGTGGAGATAGCGGCGTTCGGCTACGGAAAGGCTGGTGTCGGACAGGGATTTCTGCACCTCGGCGCCGATGGCGGTCTGGTGCCGGAGCCGCTGGACAGTGGAGCCGTACGGCGTTTCCCCGTCGACGACCTGGTCGAACGAGGCGACCATGTCGACCGAGGACAGCCAGCCGATGGTGCCGACGGCGATGGCCACCAGGGTCATGCCGATAAATGCCAGAAAAACTGTGCGATTGAATCCCATCGATTCCCCATCCCGGAAAACCGGCGCCGGTGCGCGGTGGCGAAACAGCGATGACGCCGGATAAAAATCCTGATTCTTCCGCATACATTGCCGGGCACAGCGCCGCGTTCACCAGCGTAGCCACAATAATGGAATGGTCCAACCGAAGGTCTGTTCGGCTTCGTTTCTCCCTAAACCGGAAAACGGTTCGGGACCGACGGTATTAATGTGGTTGTTTTCAAATGTGACCGGCTAGTGACATAGTGTTGCACGCATAGAAGAGATACGGGTGGAGTGGAATACCTATTTTTTCTTTTTTTGGATTTTATTGGTAATTCCTTAAAACTGGTGTTAACGTGGAGGGAACTTCTTATCTTTACGGCATTTAGGCAAGACGCCGAACATTTCCTGCATGTCGTGATCCGCCGCCAGGGCCGCCGCCGACTCCCTGGCGCCATCGCGGAATGCCTCTTCCGGGTCGAACTCGCCGGACGACGATTCGTCGTCCGCTTCGCCGTCCATGATGGTGGAGAGGATGGCCATGTCGAGGACCATGATGGTGTCCGAGAGGATGTCGGTTTTTTCCAGATCGAACAGGCAGAGCCAGAGAATTTCCATAATGCGCTGCCGCACCTGGTAGACGTAGTTGGCCACCTGGTATTCGCTGATACCGAGGGCGGCGGCGACCTCCGGGGCGGGGCGGCGTGAACCGGCGAGGGTGCGCATGGTGAAGGCCTGCCATTCGACCGCGTCGTCGCCGTATTCTGTGCGGCACTTCATTTTCGCGTGTTCAATAAGGATAAGCTTGGTTTGCCTGGCATGGTCGACGCTGCCGCCGGGCGGCGGGGCGGCGACGGCGGCGAAGTTTTCGATAGCCAGGGGATCGATGCGGAGCGGGTGCTTGTTTCGCAGTTTGTCCCGCGCATAGTTCTTGGCGCAGGCGGCCAGGTAGGCGCGGAGGCGGCCGCCACCGTGGGGATTGTAGCGCCAGAGCCAGAACGACTCGGACCGGAGCCGGTCATCCGACGGCCAGAAGAGGTGATCCTTGACACTGCCGATTATTTCGTCGATTTCGGAACGGAGGTGGTTGAACCGGTACAACCTGGCAAGCACGGTGTCGAGGTACCGCTCGTAGTGGACGGAAAGGTCTTTCAGGTACTGGCGGGCCTTGTCGAAATCCCGGTTCCGGAGGAGGTCGCTCGGCAATCGGGTTGACGGCGGCACCGCCGGGAGCGGCGAGGACGAACTGAAGTTTTCCATTATGGATCAGGCTTCCTTCCTTGAAAGCTGGACTCCCGCCGATGAGCCGGGAGGGGCTTTTCGGAGCTTCAGGTAATGCCGGCGCTGTCCGCCAACGAGCCGATGCGGACGCGGACAATCGGTCCGCCGGAGCCGAGGGCGATAACGTCGCTGTCGCGGAGGACCAGTTCCTGGAAATCGTCGAGACGGATGCCGTCGATTTTCAGGCCGTTCCGGGGCGAACAATTGGTAATGGTGACGCCGTTCGCGTCGACTTTGAGGATGGCATGGCGCTGGCTGACGCGCCGGTCGGTGTCGTCCCGGTCGTCGAAGCGGATGTCGGCGTCGCTGGCTCGTCCGAGAAGATACCGTCCGTGCCTATCAATTGTCAATGATGTTTCGTCGCGGCTGCCTCCACGGAAAAACAGGTGGATGCCGGGAGCGGGCGGATCGAAGAGATCGTCGGCAAGGGACGGATTGGCTAAATCCATGCGGTGTTCCATGGTAAAATGATTATAAGCGTAGGCGGACGCCGATCCGAATGGAAATTGCCCGCTACAATTTATACGGAAAAAAGATCGGGTTATTTATGATTATCTTTGTAAAAAAGCTGTCCGTCTCCCTCTCGCCATAGTATGTTCCGTCCTTTTTGCCACCGTATTATCGTATCCGGCACTGT
>JAJBTL010000225.1 GCA_020860865.1 Planctomycetota bacterium
GCCGAAAACCGGCGGACGCATCGCCGCCATCGCCCGGAGCGCGGCGACAAGGACCTCCGGACTGTTTTCCGTGTAAAGAAGCGCCGCCACCCGCTCCGGCGCCAGACTGGTGTCGACCCGTGGCGCCAAAGCCACCCCGGCGAGCCGCAGTTCCGTCTCCGGACTGAGAAGCGCTTCCCACACGCACCAGGTCAGCGGTTCCGGCAGCGGTTCGTCATTTCCGGCGTATTTCAATTCGACGCCCCGGAGGACGAGCGCCTGGAACCGTCCCCGGTTGACCGCCTGGTCGAGGCTGAGGGCTATCCAGTCGTCCCGGCCGCGCCGGTTGCCGGAGAATTCCCGTTCCCGGGCTCCCCGGGTGAGGAGGCGGTACAGTTCGCCGTCGGACAGGCGGGAATAGAGGCGGACCAGGCCGGTTTTCGCCGCTTCGGCCAGGAAGTAATCGTCTCCGAAAGCAGCCTCGAGGAGGGCGCCTTCCGTTTCCCCGGTGGCGATTTCCGCCAGAATCTTCGCCGCCACCTGGCGCCGGAGGCCGCTTTCCGCCGCCGCGTCTTCCAGGGTGTCAAGAAGAATGCTTGCCGACTGATCGGCAAGCATTATCAACTGTCTCGCCGCGAACTCGCGCGAACGCGAATCGGCGGTGGCGTCGGCGGCCAGATCGAGCCATTCCGCAACCGTCTTCTCGGCGGCGCGGCCGGGCATGACAATCCCGAGCCACAGCACGCCGACGAAGAGGAGAAGCGGTTTCGCCGATAAGAGGGCGCACCGGAGCCAATGCATCGAACCGGCCTTTCCCGCCCGGCGGGTTATTTCCCCGTCGCCTTTTTGGCTGTGGCGAGGGCGCGGGACGGACGGGTCTCTTCCTTCAGGCGGGTCGCCTTGCCGACGCGGTCGCGGAGGTAGTAGAGTTTGGCCCGTTTGGTCCGGCCGCGGCGCTTGATTTCGACCTTCTCGACCCGGGGGGCGTGGAGGGGGAAGACGCGCTCGACGCCTTCGCCGGAGACGAGGCGGCGGACGGTGAAGTTTTCATTGATGCCGCCCTTGATCCTGGCGATGACGACGCCGTTAAAAATCTGGATACGTTCCTTCTCGCCTTCGATAATCCGGACATGGACGTCGACGGTGTCGCCGACCATGAAATCGTCGACGGATTTCTTGACGTTTTCTTTTTCGATTTCCTGAATGATTGGATTCATGACCCGCTCCTCGTGCAACACAAAAACCGTTAAACGTTCGTACCGGTGCCCCGTCAGTGGCGGCTATTCTCGAATGTTCGCCCGGCGGGCGTCATTCCTGGCATCCGAAGCCGGCCTTGGACGGATCGCCGTGATACTTCCATAACAGACGGTAGCGACAAAAAATACCCGCGCCCGGTACTGGCCGGGCGCTGGAAAGAGAAAATACTAGCAAACTCCAAAAACAATTGCAAGTGGGAAATCGCCGTTCACCGACAAACCGTCGCCCCTGCCCGGCCGTTGTCCGGAATCGGCCAGTTTGGCCCGTTCCCGCCAGCCTTGTCGGCCTGGGCCGGATTATCTTTTCCACATTGCGTCGGTCCGGGACTTACATATAATATCGCGAAACAAAAGCCGAGAGGAAATTGGAGCGACTTCCAGCTTCCGCGCAAGAAGTTTTCCGACCGTCCACGTTGCGCTGGCCCTTTCTCGTATTTCAGGAAAAAACCCGTATGCGCATACTCGCCGTCTACGCCCATCCGAGCCCGGCCTGTTTCAACCGCGCCGTCCTGGACGCCCTCCGGGACGAAGCGGCCAAAAAGGGCCACGACTGTTCCGTTCTCGATCTCTACCGGCTCAAGTTCACCCCGGTCCTCTCGGACGAAGACTTCGAGGACTTCAACCGGGGCCGCACGCCGAGGGACGTCGAGAAGATGCAGTCGAAAGTCAAGGACGCCGACGTCGTCGCCTTCATCCATCCCCTGTGGTGGTTCGGCATGCCGGCTATCCTGAAGGGCTGGATAGATCGGGTCTTCTCCTACGGCTTCGCCTACGGCCATGATTCCCGTGGCGTCAAACCGCTTCTCGCCGGCAAAAAAGCCATTGTCATCAACACCGCCGGCGGCGAGGAAAAATCCAGCTACGACGACACCGGCTACAAGGACGCCATCACCAAACTGAACGACGACGGCATCTACCGCTTCGTCGGCTTCGACATCATCCTCCGCCGGATGTTTTTCGCCATCCCGGCCAAATCCGACAGCGAACGCCGCGAACTCATCGCCGTCCTCCGGGACGACTTCCAAAAAGTCCTGTAAAAACCGTGATTAACAGGTATGCGGTAGAGTTCATCCTCGAACGCCATTGTCGGGACAACGACCCGGCCCGGCAGTCGTAATGAGAAATAAACGAGGTGTCCTCCCCCCACCGCGGACCGACCGGCAGGGGGAGAACAGGAGAGGAGGATAAAGGAAGGGTACCACGTACCACCGGGCGCCGTGTCGCCGCGCCGCACGTCAACGTTCCGTCGTTATCATGAACGCAGGATTTAAAATTTCATCATCGGACGCCATCCAACCGTAACCGCCACCGGCTCCGACCAGGTCACTCCTCGGGCGCCACGGACAACACCGCTTCACTTGTCGCCAAATCGTACAGGTCGTTCACCAGGTCGAGGACTTCCCGATCAGCCGCGCCGTCGGCGATGACCCGGTTCGGCAAACTTTCCTGCCCATACGTCGCCGCCGTTATCGCCGCGAGATAGGCGAGACTTTCCCGCGACCGGAGTAGTAACCGCCCCTGTTCCATAATCCGCTGATACGACGTCCCCTTGTACCACAGGTGAACGGCGCGTTCCAGCCGGCCCATGGCGCATTCCTCGCCCCGGAGGTAGTGCCAGTCCTTGACCCGCACCGACCGGAGATCATGCTCCGTGTCCGCGTCCAGGCTGTCCGCCGCCGCCGCCCGGAGCCAGGCGTCCTTGTCGATGCGGCCGCCGACGAGTATCCGCCGAAGGAGGGAAAACGCCGACCGCGCCGCCGTCCCGGCCCGCATGTCGTCGTCCTTCAGGATGGCGAGTTGTCGCGCCGCCTCGATGCCGTCGTCCGGGTAAAGGGCATAGACAACGGCCAACGCCGGCAGGTAGGCGAGCGTCCCCGGGGAAGACACCCCGGCCGCCTCGTCCTCCCCCGGTGCCATGGCCCAATGGTCCGACGCCCCGCTCATGCCGGATCGGCCGATGCGCCCTGCCGCTTCCCAGGACGACGGCCGATCGTAAATGTGGCGGTTGTCGAGCTGGCGGACGGTACGGGCGATGCGGGCGGCGCCGGGATCGCGGATACCGAGGAGGGCGTAAATTTCCTTCGGATAATAGCCGCCGTCATATATGAGGGCGTTTGCGAACTTGACAACCTTGTCACGCTCCCGGTTGCCGCGAATGCCCTTCGGGGAAATCGACTGGAAGACGCCGTCCGTCGTCGCGGCCGGCAGGCCGACGCCGCTGTCATGGTGAAACAGGGCGGTAAGGAGAGCCGTTACCCGGCCCCGGGTCGGCATGCCGTCGGCGCTTTCGCCGGCGGTGGCCCAGCCCTGGCACAACGTGACGACAATACACAGCGCGACTCCGACGCGACTGTTCATGCGGCGCTTCCCCCTATTGATAGTATGGAAATGTGAGCGCGGCGACTGGTGGAAAAGGGCGGCCCGCGGCAGGCAGGAATCCGTCTCCACCCTGGCCCGGCCGGCCCGACGGCACGTGTTCCCCGGCGGCCTGACGCACTGCTGCGCCCTGCCCGACCGGAACGCGACGTTCCGCCGAAAAGAGAACCTGCCTGCCAACCCAGGTTCCGGCCTGCGAGTGAAGGGAATGGATCTGAAGTGAGCCAAAAAGCCCGTCCGCCGGCGCCCGATTGCGGCCGCCGACAAACATGTCCGGAACAATCCCCCCCGAAATGTTCGGGGGATTGTCCAGACGACTTTGTGGCGCGGTCGGCATATGTTCCCCCACACGCCGGCCGCACAGTCCCGTGCCCTTTGCCGTTTCGCGGGCCCCGCCCAATCACGGCACATCTCCCCGCGTTACGTCGCTATCCCCCGGGGCTGCTCCATCCCGGGCGCACCCGCCGCCCGACCGTTCTGACTGGAACCAGCCTCAGTGGTGGTTACTGCCCGTCAACGCGAAGAATTTCCGAACGAAGTTGAAAACTCGACCGGACTTCCGCCCCCGCGGGATTATCCGGTCATCCATTTCGTTCGGTATAATCAATCATATTCCGAGGGAAGTTGGAAATCAAGAGGCCACCGGCGATTTTCTCGAAAAAATTTTCCGCGCGGGATGGGTGTTGATTTTTGCCAGTTTAAGGCGTATTTTCACCAGGATGAAGAAGGCGAACAATCACTCGGTGGCGATCGGTCCGCCGTAACCTGGCGCTTTTTCGCCGCCGGTTCCCACTTTTTTTCAGGTTTTTGACCGGTTGTCGTGTAATCTTGGAGGGATTGACCACACAAACCATGGGTACGGGTAATTGAAGATCACGTAGAAGCAGTCATTTTGACGGGAGTCGACCATGCACCACACCACGATTGGACGGGGCCACCTCATCCTCATCGTTCTTGCCGCCGCCGTTCTCGGCGCCACCCTTTCGAACACCGTCTCCGCCGCCGCGCCCCGGCTGACCCGCGAGGAGGAAGCGGCGCTCCGGGACACCCGGACGTTTTCCCTCGCCTTCACCGGCGTCGCCAAAATCATCCGTCCCGCCGTTGTCAACATCAAGGTCGAGCGCCGCGTCGCCGTCCAAGGGTTCAACAACCCGATGGAGTTCTTCTCCGACCTCTTCGGTCCCGGCATGGGCATGCCCCGGAGTCCCCGGAGCCTGTCGCACCAGACCCAGATAGGCCAGGGTTCCGGCGTCATCGTCGACGCGAAAGGTTATATCCTCACAAACAACCACGTCGTCGGCGACGCCGACGCCATCCGCGTCATCCTCCTGGACGGCCGCGAACTGCCGGCCGAACTCATCGGTGCCGACCCCGGGTCCGATGTTGCCGTCATCAAAATCAACGCCGACAACCTTACCGTCGCCACCCTCGGCGACTCCGACGCCATCGAGGTCGGCGAATGGGTTCTCGCTGTCGGGAATCCCTTCGGCCTCGACTTCACCGTCACCTCCGGCATCATCTCCGCCCGTGGCCGCTCCGGCATGAACATCCTCGAAATGGAAGACTTCATCCAGACCGACGCCGCCATCAACCCGGGGAACTCCGGCGGTCCCCTCGTCAACCTGAAGGGCGAGGTCATCGGCATTAACACCTTCATCTATTCGAACGCCTCCGGGAATTCCGGCAGTGTCGGCGTCGGCTTCGCCATCCCGTCCAATATGGCCCGCAGCATCATGCAGAGCCTGATTTCCCATAAGCAAATCACCAGTTCCTACCTCGGCGTCGAATCCCAGAGCCTCAGCCAGGAACTGGCGAACGCCTTCGGCCTCCAGTCGCCGAAAGGCGCCCTCGTTCAGGCTGTCACGAAAGGCAGCCCCGCCGAAAAGGCCGGCCTCCGCCGTGGCGACGTCGTTGTCCGTTGGGGCAAGCGTGACATCACGGACGACCAGCAATTCCGGAATCTCGTCACCATTACGACGCCCGGCCAGCCGGTCGATGTCGAAGTCATCCGGGAAGGCCGCACCGTGCTTCTCCGCGTCATCCTGGACACGAGCGCCCCGGACGCCGTCATCGAAGGCCGGAGCGACCGCTTCCTCCAGAACCTCGGCATCCACGTCGCCGATCTGACGGCGGAAATGCGCGACGCCATCGGCTACGACGCCTCCGCTTTCGGCGTCCTCGTCACCGCTGTCGAACGCGGCAGTCCGGCCCACCAGATGGGCTTCCGCCAGGGCAGCCTCATCATGACGGTGAACGGCACGGAGGTTCGGAGCCAGCAGGATCTCCGCACCGTCCTCGGCTCGTCCGAACGGATAAAAACCTACACCATTGTCTGGCGGAACGGCGATTTCCTCAGGCGGGTGACGCTGAGCGTCAACTGACCACCTGACGAGAGCATGCAATGGAAATCGACGGGCAAAAGTTTGACGGAATGCGGTATGACGCCGACATCAGGAAAGCCACCTATGTCGAGTGCCGGTTCGAAAACTGCCATTTCGACACCATGGCTCTGGTGGACGTCGTTTTGACCAATTGCGTTTTCTCGGACTGTGTTTTCCGGAATGTCGACGTCTCCGGCCTCCGCCTGCAAAACACCGTCTTCCACACGGTCGCCTGCATCGGTATCGATTGGAGCGAGGTCGGCCACACGGGAAAACTGTTCCCGCTCTTCAAGGAAATCTCCGGTTGCACCCTTAAGTTCAACAGCTTTTACAAAACGAAGCTGTCGAAAACGCCGATAGTCGGGTCAGCCCTTCTCGACTGCGCCTTCATTGGGTGCGACCTGACCGGATGCGTTTTTCGCGAAAGCGATTTCCTGAACACGAACTTTCAGGACTGCGACCTGTCGAACGCCGATTTCAGGCAGGCCCGGAACTACCGAATCAACACCGCGTCCAACCGCCTCAGAAAAGCCCGGTTCAGCGTGCCGGAAGTGTTCGGCCTGTTGGACAACCTGGACATCGTCATCGAATAGCATCTGGTTAAAAAGTCTGGATCGGCGTGATAGGCGAGGGAAAAATGCCGGTAGCCTTATTTTTTGCCCGGTACTATGGGCGAAAAATACGGCGAGAGGTATTTTTGACGACGTATAGCGCGTCGAGATCGACTTTTTACCGGATTGTAGAGGCGCATCATTACATTAAAGAGCCGCGACTCCGCACAGACGGCGTCGCGGCTTTTATTAAGATAAAGCCTCTTATCGATAGAGAAACACCAGTCGCTATTCGCACCCGCCGCAGCGTCGGCAGTCACGCCACAGCGGCGCCACCTCCGCCCGTCCGCACGGTCCCATATAGCCGTTCCGCCGGATATCCAGTTCTTCCCGGACGAACCGCCGGCCGTGCTCCAGAGTCGGTTCCGGGTCCGGCGTCAGCGCGTTCACTTCCGCCGTCTCCCGGTACATGCGCCATTTCGCCGCCTTCTTCGCCGACGCCACATAGGTGTAGAGCATGAAAGCGTTGTCCACCACCTCGGCGTCGATAAAGTCCGGCAGGTCCTGCTTCGGCTTCCAGAACATGATTGTCGTGATGGTATGGTAGGCGAAAAACACCTGGCGAATCTTCATCCGGCCGCCGAGGCGCGGCCGTTTCGGCCGAAGGCCGGCGAGGACATCGTCAATCACCACCGCCATCAGTTCTTCGTTGAGCGCTTCCTCCCGGAGATCGTACTCCGGCCTGAGCCATTGGGACACGGCGACGAAATCGGGATTCTCAAGGACCGAACTCGGACTGCGAATTTCATACACGTCCGCCTTAAACATCTCGTTCCCGGCGATGAGCATCGGATCGCTGTCGGCCTTCCGCGCCTTGTGGAACGGGTCCGGCAGGCCGCAGTCCCGGTAGACGGCACTTGTCAGTTCGAGGCAGAACATGGCGCTGTGATCGTCGTGGTCGAGGTGGTAGTCCGACCCGATGCGGTTCTCCTCATTGGCCCGGAGCCACCAGAGGGCGGTGGCCGAAAGGGCGTCCTTCCCTCGGAGCGTCTCCCCGCCCGGCACATAGTCTGGCGCCCGGGCCGCTTCCAGGTCGCCCCTGTAGCGGACAATGCCGAGGCGGTTATAGCGGGTAAAGAACTCCTCAGGCGTGCACGTCTCCATGCCGGTCGGCCGGTAGTTCAGCATCATGAGGCGCCCGTCCTCCCGGCGGTAGACCATGGCGCCGTGGGAATAGATGCCGCCAGGGAGCGAATGGTTCGCGAACATCGCCCCGATAAGCCCGTAACTCCTGGCGAGGATAACGTCCCCAACCTCCAGCGGCTCGCCGGTGACGAACCGGCTTATCCCGTCGACCGGTTCCGGAAACACCGGTTTCCTGCCGCACCCGGCCAGCGCCAGAAGCGCCGCCAGAACGAGCGGTATCGCGCCGAATCGCGTCCTATAAAAAATCCGCATATATGGTTGTCCCTTACCCTGATAAATTGATGGTGATAACTACTGTTTGCGTGAAATCGGTCGGCCAGGAACGGCGTCAGCGCCGTTCCAACAGCGCCAGCGTCTCGAAGTGCCGCGTCTCCGGGAACATGTCGTACACCACGACGGACCGAAGCCGGTATCCGTCCGCAATGTCCGCCAGATTCCGAAGAAGCGTAAAAGGATTGCACGACAGGTACGCGAGTCTGTCCGGCGCCAGCCGGCGAATCGCCGCCATCCCGTCGTCATGAACGCCCGGTCGCGGCGGGTTCACGATAACCATATCCGGCCGGTCGCCGTCCGATTCGGCCAGTTCCACCAGGCAACGGGCGGCATCGTCAATCTGGAGAGTGACATTGTCCCGCCGGTTTTCCCTGATATTGATTTCGGCCAGCCGGACATTGTCCGGCACGTTCTCCACCAGCGTCACCGCCCCGGCGCCCGGGCTTATCGTGATGCCGATGGACCCGACGCCCGAATACATGTCGAGGACGCGCCCGTCCGTCGGCGCGAAATCGCGGATGGCGGCATAGGCCATTTCCGCCACAGCCGGATTCGATTGGAAAAACGTGTTCGGCCCGATACGGAGCGTCGTCCCGTTCATCTCTTCGACAATCCACTCCGCCCCGACCCCGTCCAGCCGCTCGCCAAAACTGACATCGCCAAG